>PMDK01000286.1 GCA_003154425.1 Ignavibacteriota bacterium | reverse complement strand
TGACGAGCCAGGTCGACTTCCACCACCAGATCAAGGCGGGCTTCCTCTTCAAGTTCAACGACGTCTCCCAGATCAACCGCAATACGATGCTCGGCGCGGACCAGATGGACGCGCGCTCCCGGCTGATCGTGGACAACTGGGAGTTCTTCCCGACGGAAATGTCCGTGTACGCATCCGACAGGATGGAGTTCGGCGGGCTCGTCATCAACCTGGGACTTCGCGGCGACAGGTGGGCTGCGCGGTCGAAGGATTACCGGAGCCCGTTTAACCCGTGGGCGGCCGACACGATCATGGTCGACGGCTCGCTCCGGCGCGTGCAGGAAAACCAGCGCCAGGGGAATTACGTGGACCCGCAATACTTCGTCTCCCCGCGCATCGGCGTGTCGCACCCGATCTCGGAAACGGCGGCCCTGTTCTACAGCTATTCCCGCCAGGCNNCCAATGAGCCGCTCACGATGTCTTCCAACTACGAGCTGGGCGCGCAGTGGGAGTTCCTCCCCGGCAAGCTCGGCATGAACTTCACGGCGTACATGCGCGACGTGCAGAACTACAACCCGCAGACCGGCGTCACGGTCCAAACACCCACAGGGGCGACGACGTGGTATCTCGACGCGGGGTATGCTGACGCCCGCGGCGTGGAACTGAGTCTCCTGGCGGCCCGGCAGAAGTACTTCGACATCGCGTACGTGAGCGGCCGGTTGAACTACACATACTCGTATATCAAGGCATCGGGCTGGACGGGAAGCGATGCCGTGAAGACCAACGTGACCTCGTTCCAGACATCGGACTCCGCGAAATACAACAACTCGCTCCCGTACAACGACTTTGTCTACTACAACAAGGTCGAGACCAACGTCACGGGGAGCGCGAGCACGCTGACGGGCGGGTTTGACAGGACTCACCGCGTCACGTACACGCTCACGATGGAGTTCCCGGAGGACATCATACTCTCCTCACTGGGCACATTCCAGAGCGGATTCTTCTACCCGATCAACAATCCATATGATCCGCGCGTCGCGGGCCGGCAGTTTGCGTCAGCCCCCTGGAACAAGATGGTCGACCTGAAGCTTGAGAAGGGGTTCCGCTTCTCCGGGATGCGCTTTGCATTGTTCCTCGAGGTGAAGAACTTCTTCAACTGGACGAACATCATCGGGTACGACAACACGATCAGCGGCTCGCAACTGTGGGAGTCGTCGAACAGCGGGAACGGAACGACCCTGACGCAGCCTGTCACGGGTTCGCCCGTCTATCTCCCGCCCCCCTCTGCAAACTCGGGGCCGAATCCGACAGGCTTCTTCAACCGGCCGATGAACTCGGATGGCAGCTGGTTCTATGATATTCCGCGCGAGTATTTCTTCGGCGTGCGGGTTGACCTGTGATGACATTCCAACCTCACTTTCAAGGGACGAAAGGTATTCGTATGAATAACCGACTGAAATTCATGATTGCCTGCGCGCTCCTGGCGCTGGTGATCGTCCCGTCGTCGCTCATGGCACAGACCGCACCCGCCACTTCGGTGGCCAACTATCCCGGCGCGGGGGTGATCTGTGCGGGGGACGCCTGGGAATCGTTTCTCCCCCAGGGGTGTGTCACCGCCGCCGGAGCCTCCAGCCCGTTCTACAGCGAGGTAGCGACGGCTGCGACGCTCGGCACCCGGTGTTTCATCCGCATGGGGAACTTCGACCGCGCNNTTGCTGGGTGCAGGTCTTCGAACCCGATTCGACGTGGAACAGGGGGCCCGCATCCACGAACCCCAGCTTCTTCCCTGGAGCGGCGGAAAACGGAGGGAACGCGAACTACTCCTACTTCGCGCAGCTGACGTTCCGGCCGACGCTCTTCGGCGCCAACGATGCGAACAGGCACTATACGATCGATCCGTACTGGGTGGACGGCACGCTGCGGCAGCACGCGGTGTACGAGGCGGCGTGGCCCACGCAGCTTGGCGTGGACGTCAAGATGCGCGCGCACGGATTCGCCGCTCCAAACTGGGACAACCTGAACGACTACGTCATCGTCGAGGTGCAGCTCAAGAATACCGGCTACCTCGATGTGAACATGGACGGCGTCGCGGAGCAGCTCAATCACGACATCAAGGCGCTTGCCTTCCAGATCGAGTCACAGACGTACCTGTCCATCAGCAACTATGCCTGCGGCGGCCGCTGCAACAGCGACGTGGTCATCAGCGCCAACGCCCGCCAGGCCACATGGGTGAACGATCCCGACAGCGCGGGGTTCCCGTGGGCGTTCAGCTCGATGTATTGCGCCCCGTCGACGATCAACGCGGTGGCGGGCACCGCATCGTGCGACCTCGGGATCATCGGCGGCAACACCCGGACCTGGGCGGATCTCCGCTGGGGCTGGACGTTCCTCGATGTGAAGAGCGGCGGGCTGCCGGCCTCTGCGCTCCACAGCTCGGCGAGCCTCCCGTCAAAGAAGACGACCTTCGGGACGCACCCGGTTGGCATCGGCGCACAGCGCGGCTGGTACATGTCGGGAGGGACAAGCGCCTTCGTCGGCCAGCTTGGGAACCCGCGCCAGATGTTCTTCGCGTCGACATCGGTCTGGTACGCCAACGGCGACCAGGTGGGACATAACGGCGATTTCAACAGCCTGAACCTGAATCCGAATCCCGCCTTCTTCGCATCCGGCACGACGGGCAATCCCCTCACGTTCGTTCCCCTGGCGTCCCCCGGCCGCCCGAACGGCGACCTCAAGACGCAGAACAAGTTCGATCAGGCGTCGTACGAGGACGGCAGCGCGGACGCCACGACGACCTATCCGACGGGATGGGGCAAGTGGACGACAGGGAACAGCAACACGGAAAACTTCGACCAGGACCTGTTCTCAGGCGTCGGTCCGTTTGACCTGAAGAAGGACTCCACGATTACAATCGTCTTCGCGACGTTTGCGGGGTACCGGCTGGAAGGAATACAGCGCTCTGTCCGTGCCGCCCGCTACTGCTACGAAAACGACTTCAATATCCCGAAGCCGCCGCCGCTCCCCGACGTGAAGATCTCGAACACGCTCANNGCGAACCTCTACAAGCCGGTGAACCCGAAGTTCGGCGCCGCCTCAAAAGTGCTCGGCAACTCACTCAAGGGCACATACCAGCCCGACACATGGGGGACATGGGACCTGATCGCGGTCATTCCCAAGGCGAATCTCGCGACGCTCCCTCCCGCCCAGACGGCCGGCTATGTGTACAGGTTTGAGGACCAGAGCGTGCTGCTCGGGTTCCAGTACTGGTACTACGTGTCGGCGTACAAGGAGGGGACGTTTACGGGTCCCGGCGGTGATGTCACGGGGCGGATCGAGACGCACAGTACGAACAGGGACGGGGCCACGGGGCTCTGGTACAACACCTACCCCTACGGGTACACGAATGCGAATTACCCCACGGGAAATTCCACGCTGCTGAAAAACCTCGGCGCCGCGCAGGTTGTGACATCGGCGCTCGCCCCGAAGGGTGACCTCTCCAAGGTGGGGGTCAAGCCGAACCCGTACAAGAAGGCTGCGCTCTTTGACAACCGCTCGCAGGTGTACGACCACAAGATCTTGTTCTACAATCTGCCGCCGCAGTGCAAGATCACGATCCTCGACGTGGCCGGCCAGGTCATCGACGTCATCGATTTCGCCTCGAGCGATCCCAGCAAGGGAAGCGTGTTCTGGGATATGTTCTCGAAGGACGGCATCGAGGTGGCGAGCGGACTCTACATTTACGTGGTGCAGTCGCCGACGATGCAGCATGTCGGCCAGTTCGCGATACTCCGATAACCACCACACCAATTTGAGGATTACCACATGAAACGTACGTATCTCATACCGCTCATCGCTGTTCTCCTGCTGGCGCTTGGCGCGACCCTCGTGGACGCCCAGACGCAGAAGGCGGGACTCAACAGCGCTGCGTTCCTCAAGGTCGGTGTGGGGGCCCGCCAGGTCGCTCTCGGCTCGGCCGTCACATCGATGAATGAGGACGTGACAAACATGTTCTGGAACCCTGCCGGTGTCGCGATGAAGGATCAGAGCGCGCAGGCCTCCTTTACGTATAACAACTGGATCGGGGGTCTTTCGCAGGAGGCCGCGGCCGTCAGCTACAACTGGGCGGACATCGGCACGATCGGTATCGGCTTCCAGTCCTTCGGTATCAGCGGCATCGCTGCCGACAGGGACAACGGCTACTCCGATCCCCAGCTTCAGGCTCTGGTGACGGACCAGGTCAGTACATCCACCTACGACTACCAGGACCTTCTTCTCCAGGCGACGTACTCCCGGTATATCACCGACTATCTTACGCTCGGTGCGTCGGTGAAGTACATACACGAGAAGATCGATGACGTCGGGGCGGGGACAATCGGTTTTGACCTCGGCACCGTCTACAACATCGGCGTCCTGGGGTGGAGCGTCGGAGCCCGGGTCAACAACCTGGGGGGCGACTTGAAGTTCATTGATTTCGCCTCCCCGATGCCGCTCACCTTCTCGATCGGAACCTCCTTGGCCCCGGTGGATCAGGGGATCACCCGGTGGATGCTCGCCCTCGACATCGTCAAGCCGCAGGACGGGACGCAGTACTACTACGCCGGGACGGAGCTCGGGTTCAACAAGACGTTCTTCGTCCGCGCGGGATGGAAGTTCAACTACAGCTGGTTCGGGCTGAACGGGAGCGGCATCGACGCCGGGACCACATGGCGGGCGCCAATTCAGACGAGCCTCGAGAGAGGATCGTTCGGTGCGGGTGTGCGTGTGCCGTTTGACACCTACGTCATCAACGTCGACTATGCCTACACGGTCTTCTCGGCGCTGCAGGACGTCCACCGGTTCACGATCAGTTTCGCGATGAAATAGCGGCGCGCGGCGCTTTCCGGCCGTTTGTGTCAAAATAGTCAGGGTGAATGACCCCCTGACTATTTTTTTCTCGCACTCACAACACGGAGTGAACTCCTGTGGACCGGCTCCCGATTCTCCCGACGACCGTCATAGGCAGCTATTCGCTCCCCGCCTGGCTCGAGAAGGCAAGGGGGCTCGGGGCGGAAGGCGTGCTCACGCCGGGAGAGGTGGCGGAGGCGCACGATAATGCGGTCCGCTCCGCCGTGATGGACCAGGAGCTCGCCGGCGTGGACATCATCACTGACGGCGAGCTCCGCCGGGAGACGATGGTCAACTTCTTTTCCATGAGGATCCACGGGTTCGACATGTCGGGGAAGCTCAAACCGATAGGGAACCTGGATCCGGAGATACAGATGCTCGACCCGGTCGTCCGGGAGAAGGTGCGCCGCAAGGGTTCGCTCGGCATGGACGACCACTTCCGTTTTCTGAAGGCATGTGCGCGGGCTCGCACCAAGGTCTGTGTCACGGGACCCCAGATGCTCGCCAAGAGGGCGACGAACGAATTCTATGCGACCGACAGGGAGCTGGTCTTCGACCTGACGGAGATACTGAACGTCGAACTGAAAGGCCTTGTGGCCGCCGGGTGCGACTTCATTCAGATCGATGAGCCGGTCTGGGTCGGCTACCCGCAGGACATGGGATGGCTCGTCGAATCGTTCAACCGGCTCGTGGAAGGGGTCCGCGCAAAGATCGCCCTGCATACCTGTTACGGGAACTACCAGCTCAAGAAGCTCTACAAGGGGAAGTACGACGAGCTCTTTCCTGCGATCCTCGGGACCCGCACGGACCAGATCAGCATGGAGTTCGCCGTGTCGGACGGCGCGGGACTGGAGCTCTTCTCCCGCTATCCTTCCGACAGGGAGATCGTGGTCGGCGTGATCGACGTGAAGGACGAGGATGTTGAAACCCCCGACGTCGTCGCCGGCCGGATCCGCAGTGCGCTGAAACACGTGCGGGCGGAAAAGCTCTTCATCAGCCCCGATTGCGGCATGAAGTTCATGCCGCGCGACAGGGCGTTCGGGAAATTGAAGGCGATGGTCGAAGGGACCCGGGTCGTGCGGAAGGAACTCGGGGCCGGCTGACAAACAGATCGATGGGACGAAATGACGACGCACGACGGTTCCCCGGGGGGGAGGACGCTGCGTGAAGTGCTCGGCGGCATCCCGTGTGTGACGTATCGGGCGGATGCCCCTCCGGTTGTGGAGACGGTTTCCCGGGGCGTGGCGGCGGATCTCGCTCCGCATGCGGCGCTGAGAAGCCTCCGGCAAGGGGAGGCCCCCCCGGCCGGGCCCCGGATACACGTTGTTGCCGGAGAGCTTCCGGAGGGGACACGGCTCGATGAGCCCCTGATGCGGCTTCGCGTGGACGCGGACGGAACCTGCGAGATCCGGGCCTCACACACGCAGTGGCTCTACGCACTCTTCTGCCTCGTGCGGGATGAGTGGCTTGACGGGAGCGTGACTGAGCGGACCATCCGCCCCTCGTTCCCGTGGCTCCGAAACCTGAGCGATTACTTCGTCGGGAGTCTGCGCGACTCGCGTCACTTCTCGGGCGAGGAATATGTCCGCCAGGTTGCCCGCCAGGGGTTCTCTCATCTGTCGATCAACAGCCTCGGCGGCCCCCCGTACGAGAGCGGACCTCCTGGTGACGTCTACTCCTGGTTCTATGACTACAGCCCCGATCTCGATCAGTTCGTTGACAGCAGCCTTTTGCGGGGGTACTACCCCGCGCAGTACCTCGAGGCGAACCTGGCCCGGCTGAAAGCAAACGCAGCGCTCGCCCAGAAATACGGGCTTGTTCCCGGGCTTCATATCAACTCCCCCCGGTCAATGCCGGAGGAATTCTGGCGGCGTTACCCCTTCCTGAGGGGAGCGAGGGTCGACCACCCCCGCGAGTCGTTCCGTCCGCGCTACACGCTTGCCATGGCGCACCCTGCGGTGCAGGATCACTACAGGGAGCTGGCGAGGGCCATACTCCGCGAGGTGCCGGGGATCGCTTTCATACACCTCTGGACAAACGACAGCGGTGGCGGGTTTGAATTTGTCACTTCCCTCTATGCCGGGCGGAACGGGGGACCGTACCTGATACGCGAATGGAAGAGCGATGACGAAATCGCCCGGGCGGCTGCCGGGAACGTCCTGACATACTTCAGGCTCCTGCGGGACGAGTGCAGGAGCGTGAACCCCGGTTTCCGGCTGATATGCGACATCGCCCCATTCTACGCCGAGCGGAAGTACATCGTCCCCATGCTTGGGGAAGGGATCGACGCCGGTGAGTTCGGGTCGTTCAGTGAAGCTGCGCGGCCCGCAGAGCGGGCCGTTCTTGACAATGCCGGCGCGTGGACGCACCTGAAGGCCGCGGTCGGGGGGGGCTATGTGATCGGCGTGGCGTACCCCGCCCTCGTCCACGAGCGCCTCGCGAGCGCCCTGCACGAAGGCGTGCAGGCGCTCCTTGCTTCGCCGGATCCCGGTTCCCTGGCGCCGTTCGACATCAACGGCGAAGTCGTCCGGTCATTTCAGTTCTTCCCCGCCAGGCCGCTTGAAGAAATACTCGAAACGTCCGCGGGCCTCTGGGCGGGGCGGGAGAACGCACAGGTACTCGTTGAAATCTGGCTGCTGTCCGACCGGGCGGTCCGCTCATTCCCGGCGGGCGTTCCTCTCAGCACATTTGCTTTTCCCTGGTTCAGGCTCAGCGTGCGTCCGTTTGTCCCGGATATCGGGGCCATCCCGGAGGAGGAACGGGCGTATTACGAGCGCTATCTCCTCGCGACGTTCAACAACCCGGCCCGTGTCGACCTGAACAACGACATGCTCTGGAATTTCCTGAGTGTTGAGGAGGCGCTGGAGAAACAGCGCGTGATCGACACGGCCGTCCTTCTCCCCCTGGACAGGGGGATCGCAGCCGCCCACACGATGCTCGTCCGTCTCCCTCCCGGTGCGGAGGGGCGGGGGGTCTTCGCCGACATGCACGTCAGGCTCCGGGCATGGCGGTCGTTCGCCATGACGCTGCGGAACATGCTCGCATGGACCGCTTCCGTGCACGGATACATCCGGTCCCGGACGCAGGAGGAGAAGAGTCGTTTCCTCTCACACTGCCGGGAGATGATCTCATCCGAGACCGGGAATGCGAGGTCGCTCCTCGCGCTCTGGCGCGAATCGGAGATTGAGTTCATGCCTGTCGCCGTCTCCGGAGAGACGCTGCACAGCTATGGCACGAATTTCGGCGAGCTTCTGGAAAACAAAATCCGNNAGAGCACTGAAGAGGAGGGAGTCACGGATGGAAGAGTATCAGGTCACAGAGGAGCAGGTCCGGTTCTATCAGAAGAACGGCTACGTCCGGCTCGACGGAGTCCTGTCGATGCAGGAGGTGGAAGCGTTGCGTGCCGCCCTCGACGTGGCCGTGGAAGACCGCCGCAAGTACGAGAGGAACGAGGGCCCCCGTACCGATCCCGGGTACGCCAAGGTGTTTCTGCAGATGGTCAACCTCTGGGAGCACTATCCCGCGATACGGAGTTATGTCCGGAACCCGCGCATCGGCGGGATCGCCCGCACCCTCGCCCGGGCACGGAGCGTTCGCCTCTGGCACGACCATGCGCTGATCAAGTACCCGAAGGACAGCAAGCCCACGGTCTGGCACCAGGACTGGGTCTACTGGCCCATGCAGGAGACAGGAGCGCTCAGCTGCTGGATGGCGCTCGACGATGTGACGGTGAAAAACGGCTGCATGTCGTTCATCCCCGGCTCGCACAAGCTCGGACCCCGCGATCCGATAGACCTGGGGAACGCGACGGAGGACTCGCTCCTCGAGATGTTCCCCCCCGAGGAGCGGAAGCAGTTCTCACCCGTCGCCGTGGAGATGAAGGCGGGGAGCTGCACGTTCCACGACGGNNCTGACGTTCCACTATGCCGGACCGAATGTCACGGACAGTCCCCGTCGGGCGATGGTGACGATATTCATGCCCGGGGGGACGACGTACAAGAAGCTGGACCATCTGATCGGCGACCGCGCAGGGCTGCGGGAGGGGGAGGAATTTCACGGCGAGCTGTTCCCTGTCGTGGCTGGAGAATGACTCATGCCCCCGGTTCCATTGACGAGCGGCCAGATCGGACAGTACCGTGAGGAAGGGTTTATCGTGGTCCCCGCCCTCCTCTCCTCCGCCGAGATTGACGAGTTCGTCGCGTACGAGGCGGCGCAGGACCCCGGCTGCCGGGACCATCTCGACAACCACAGGAAGGATCCGCACTGGCGTCGCGTCGCAACCCATCCGTCGATCGCAGGAGGGGCGCGACAGATCCTTGATGCCGAGCCGATGATTGTGCAGACGATGTATCTCGAAAAATACCCGGCAGCCGAAGGGAAAGGGACCGCGCTCCACCAGGACGGCCACTACCTCCCCAACGAGCCGAACACGCTCATGGCCTGCTGGCTCGCCATGAGCGACACCGACGGGGAGAACGGGGGCCTGTGCGTCGTCCCGCGCAGCCACATGCGCGGGCTGTACGCGACGCACAAGGCGACGAACGCGAAAGACCACCAGGTATGGGAGTCCGAGCATCTGATGCGTGACCGGGAGGGGAAGGAGTGGAAGCAGGTGTTCTATTCGTTCGAGATCGACGCCCTGGAGCGCTCCTCTGTCCTGAATCTCGAAGTCCCGAAGGGTGCCGGCGTTTTCTTCAACGGCATGACGATACACGGCTCCTACGGGAACCGCTCCGCCGGCCGCGTCCGGCGTGCGTTCGCGACACATTTCGTCGCACGGGGGACGTGGATGTACCGATCGGACGTGCAGGATCTTTTCCCCGTGACATGAGGCGCCACCGCAAAGCGGAAACCACGCAGGAAGCTATGCCAGATCCCCTCCATGACACGACGCTCCGCTCCGGCAACCCGTCGCTCGATGCGCTCGTCGGGCGCGTACGGGGCTTCCTCTCGCACGACGTCAGCTCGTACAATATGTTCGGCCGAGCGGTCCGCGGGTACCGCTCCCCCGACACCCCCAGCATCTGGATCCGCGATCACTCTGAGATTCTCCGGGGGGCCAGGTACTGGGAGCGTGACATGCAGAGCACGATCGACCATTTCGCGGAGATGCAGTCGGAGGCCGGGTGGCTGTTCGACTACTTCACGATGACCCCCGAGAAGGTGCCGTGCGAGAAGGAGAACTGGGCAAAATACGTTCGTGTGCCCGTGGAGGCCGACGTCGAATACAGGTTCATCAAGGCCGTGTTCCTCGCCTGGCAGGCGACCGGAGACGACCCCTGGATGAAGCGGATGATCCCGCACATGGAGAAGGCGCTGTGCTACGTCATGACCGACCCCTGGCGGTGGGACAGGCGGCGCCGTCTCGTGAAGCGCGCCTATACGATCGATACGTGGGATTTTGACTACACGGCGGGGCGCGCTCCCTGGCTGAACTTCCGGGTGGACGATGAGACCTGCTGGGGAATCATGCACGGGGACAGCTCCGGCTATTACGAAGCGTTTTTGAATCTCGCGGCGATGCACGCGCGCGCGGGGAACGCCTCCTCCGCCCGCAGGTGGCGGAAGTTCGCCTTCGCCTTCCGCGCGAGGGCGAACAGGGCCTCGTTCAACGGCAGGTTCTACCGCCACCGTGTCCCCATCACCCGTGTCGAGATTCCGGGTGTCGACGCTGAAGCCCAGCTCACGATAAGCAACCCGATGGACATCAACCGGGGACTGGCGACGCACCCGATGGCTCTCTCGATCATCGACGAATACCGCCGCCGCGGCGCCGCGAACGGGTTCGCCGCCGACTGGGTGAGCGTGGATCCGCCGTTCCCTGCGGGGATATTCGGCGACGCGAAGCTCGTTCCGGGAAGCTACTGCAACGGCGGCCTCATGCCCCTCGTGGGGGGTGAGCTTTCCCGCGCCGCGTTCGAGCACGGCCGGGAGGCCTACGGCCTCGCGCAGCTCCTGCGCTACGAAGAGCTCACGAGGGGGAACGAGACCTACCTCTGGTATTTTCCGGACGGCCGGCCGTCGTCAATCGAAACGAGCACAAGCCCGGACGCCTCTCCGACCGACGGCTGGGGCTCTTCGGCGATGCTCTATGCGCTCATGGAGGGGCTTGCCGGGGTTGTGGACACCTCCAGCCTCTTCCGGGATGTGAGGCTCTCCCCCCGCTGGGCAGCGGCCGGATGCGATGAGGTGTCCCTCGCGGTCTCATACGCTGCATCCGGTGCCGGCATTGCGTACGACTACCACCACCACGCCGGGAGCCGCCTCATCGCCCTCGGCATACGCGCGAAATCAAACATCGACCTCCACCTCCTCCTCCCGATTGGAGCGCGGGCACGCTCTCTCCACGTGAACGGAAAGCCCCTCCGCCACACTCAGGGAGATGTCGAAGAGAGCAGATACCTCGATGCCCGGTTCCCCGTCAGGGGGAAAGCCGAAATCACCGTTCGCTACGACACCTGAGCAAAAATGAAACGAAGAGAATTCCTCACTGCGCCTGTCTTCTCCCTTGCAGCGCCTGCGTTTGCGCGCCTCGGCCCGCTGCTCCCCGGCGGCGCGGAAGGGGCCCCTCCCGGGGAGACCGTGAAAGTCCAGCAGCGCCTCCATCAGGATTTCATCACATACGCCCCCGGCATGGAGTACTTCATGCTTGGCAACGGCGAGATACAGGCGGTCCTGCAGTACTCCCCCGACCGGTCCGGCGAGCTGCCGCAGACGTTTCTCGGGTTCACCATATGTGATCCGGAACGCCTCGGCCGGAAATGGAGCACATTCCTGTTCCACCCCGAGAGGGGATTCGACAGGACGGGTCTGACGATCATCGGCGGGGGGAAAAGCCTCACGCTGACCCCTGAGAATCTCTCCTCCGTCGCCTGGACGTACCCCCGTGGCATCCCGTCGGTGGAATGTGCGTGGAAAGCGGGGACGGTCGCCGTCGAGGAGAGGTTCTTCGTCCCCGCTGCGGGGGCCTTTCTTTTCCGCGAGGTGACGCTCACCAACACAGGGACGGAAGGCGCGGATGTGAATGTCCATGCGGCGCTGGTCCCGAATTTTGCGCTCTTCGATGACATCGGTCCCGACGAACGGGCGCGCACAGTACGGGCCCGCGGGTTCGCCTCGATGATGCTTCAGTCGCTGGACGGGGAGGTGGCCGTCTCGGGGAGATACGATATGACCGTTGCGCCGGGCCCGATCCCTCCGGGGAAATCGGTGCGGGTCCGTCTCGTCTATTCGATCGACCCTTCCACCCCGCCGCTCGATGCGCGCGCGTATGATCGGCTCGTGGATGGGGCGGAAGCCTGGTGGCGATCCTGCTCGGCCTTCAGGACGGAGAATCCGGTGCTTGACCACCTTTTCGGCATCTCCCGGACCGGACTCCGCGCCCACCTCGCCCGGAGCGGGAAGAGGGACTCCGGGACATGGATGTACAACATGGAATGGGTGAGAGACGACGTCATGGTCTCGATCGCCCTCCTTCAGTCGGGCATGGATGCAGAGGCGAAGACTCTCCTCACAAAGATCCTCGAGAAGTCCGTCGGAGAGGACGGGAGGACGTTCGAGTCGAGCCGCTGGTCGGGGTTCGACTACACGGAGCTCGACCAGAACGGAGAGCTCCTCTACGCACTCTGGACATATGCCGCCTGGACCGGGGACCTGGAGCTCATAAAGAAGTACTGGAGGAAGATCGCACTGGCCGCCGCGTTCCCGCTCGGGGAGAGGTTCCGCGACAGCGAGGCGGGCCTCATGCACAACAAGCGGGAGTTCTGGGAACGGAACGACACGTTCGGCGTGGAAGATGGATACGAGCTGACATACCAGTTCTGGGTGTCGTTCGGCCTCCGCCATGCTGCGGAGCTTGCCGATGCCGTCGGTGCCCCGGAGGGCAGATACTGGCGGGACACCGCGGAGGCGATACGGACGTCGATTCTCACACATCCGAAATACAGCCTTGTGGAAGAAGGGCATTTCATCAAGCGGCGCGCGCGCGACGGGAGGTGGCAGCGCGTGATGGTTCCCCCCGATCCGTCCCGCATGCCTCCCGGGTCCCCGATGGCCACGAACGCCAGGCCCGAATGCGAGCCCGACCTGGGGAGTGTCATTCCCGTGATGTACGGGTTCGTCGAGCCCGAGAGCGGGATCGCGCTCGGCACGCTCCGCCACTGCGAAACGCTCTGGAGCCAGAAGTGGGACTTCGGGGGCTACCCGCGCTACAACACCTCGAGCGAGCCCGATCCCCCCGCCCCATGGCCGCTCGCCACGCTCTTCATGGCACGATCGTACGCGGAGACCGGCAACGGACGGAAGTTCTGGCAGTGCGTGAACTGGGTGCGAAATGTCCACGGGGGGCTCTCGGGTGGATGGTTCGAGCGTTACGGGCCGAGCATCACTCCTCCGGCCCCTCCGGTCTGCGTCATTGGCTGGGCGTGGGCGGAGGTCACCTCTCTCATCGTACATCACGTCGCCGGCGTCCGCCCCGGCCTTGAGGCACTGACGATCCGGCCGCGGCTCCCGGAGGGGGTCGACCGGCTGAGTGCATCATTCCGGGTCAGGGGTACCGGATGTTCACTCTCGGTCCGGCGCACGCATCTCGCCCCGTCGGCCCGCGTGGACGGCCGGAGTGTGAATGTGACGAAGGGGGCTCTCCGTGTCTCCTACGGGGAATTGAAGCCCGGCGCGACGATTGAGATGGAGGTGGCATGAAACGCAGGGATTTCATCAAGACGCCTCTCCTCGGTGCACTCCTCCCCGGACTCTCTGCAGAGGAAACGCTGGAGGCCATGGCAGCGGACCAGGGTCAATCCGCGCCGGCCGCCGGAGGCGTGCAGCGGCTGCATCCTGACTTCGTCACGTACCAGCCGGGGATAGAGTACTTCTATCTGGGAAACGGCGACATACAGGGGGCGGTACAGTACTCCCCGGAGATCGGCGAGGAGTCGTTCATCGGGTTCACTCTCATGGACCCCGAGAACTTCTGCCGCAAATGGAGCACGTTTCTCTTCTCGCCGGAGAGGGGATTCACGAATACCCGGCTGGGTGTCAGCGTCGGCGGCGAAGCCGCGGGGGGGGAGGGGGCGAAGGCGGGGATGTACCCGGGCGTCAGGGGGTTCTCCGTCACCCGGGACAACTTCGTCTCGATCGGTTGGGAATACCCTGACGGCATCCCGGCGGTTGCGCTTTCATGGAACGCCGGGGAGTGCGCAGTGAAAGA
>PMDK01000323.1 GCA_003154425.1 Ignavibacteriota bacterium | reverse complement strand
CTCAAACCGAGTGAACCCTGTTGTCGTCGTCGGCGGAGGCCTCAGCGGGCTGGCCGCCGCAGTTCACCTCTCCTCCAGGGGGATCCCCGTTCTCCTCCTCGAGCAGCGCAGGTTTCTCGGGGGGCGCGCCTACTCGTTCGTGGATGAATCCACGGGAACGGTCATCGACAACGGGCAACACGTCCTGATCGCCGGCTACACGCGCACGATGGCATTCCTCGGGACGATCGGCACGCGCGACCGTCTCGCCGTCCAGAGCGCCCCGGAGCTCCTGTTCCATCATCCCCGGCGTGGGTTTTGTTCGTTCCGGCTCCCGGGCCTTCCGTCTCCGCTTCATCTCCTGGGCGGCATGATCACCACTGACCTCTTTTCGGTCCCGGATAAGCTCCGCATGCTGCGCGCGGGGTGGGCGCTCAGGTCGTTCCGCACTGAAGCACCCGGCGACATGACCATCGATGCCTGGCTTGACTCACTCGGTCAGTCGGCGGAGACGAAGCGGTCGTTCTGGGAGCCGCTGGCCGTCGCCATCATGAACGAGCACATCGGGGTCGCCTCGGCGCTCGTGTTCATCCGGGCGCTGCGCACGGCGTTTCTCTCCGGGCGGCGCGGGGCTTCTCTCGCCATCCCGACCGTCGGCCTGAGCGATCTGTACGTGGAGCCCGCCCGCGCGTTCATCGAACGGCAGGGAGGCGTCGTCCGCTGCGGCGCCGATGTCACCGGGAGCGTCGTGGACGGGGATAATGTCGCCGGCGTCCGGCTCGACGGGGGGGAAACGATCCCCTGCTCGGCGCTCATCCTCGCCGTCCCCTCATTCAGAGCCCCGTCGCTCCTCCCGGACGTCCTTCGCGAAACGGGGTACCTGGCGCCGGTCGCCTCCATTCCTCTCTCGCCGATCGTTTCGGTCCATCTCTGGTTTGATGAAGAGGTCATGCCGCAGGAAACCCTCGGGGTCATCGGACGGCGCATTCAGTGGGTGTTCAACCGCGGGAAGATCGGTCATACGAACGGGTCCGGGAGGGGGAAAGGAAGCCGCCTCACTGCGGTCATCAGCGCCGCGCACGCGGTGGTGGAAATGGGGAACGATGAGCTGACCCGTATCGCGCTTGAAGATCTCGAGTCGATGTACGGCGCGAGAGCCGGACACGCGGCGCACGCCGTGGTGATTCGCGAGAAACGGGGGACATTTTCCTGCACGCCGGATGTGGAGCGGATCCGTCCCGGATGCGGGACTCCGGTCCCGAACCTTTTCATCGCGGGAGACTGGACGGACACCGGCTATCCTGCCACGATCGAAGGGGCGATCATGAGCGGCGAACGGTGCGCCGGGCGTGTCGGCGCGCTCCTCGGAGAGGGAAAGTGACGCCGCCGGCATTCTTGTTGCATCAGTTAAGTTTCTGCTCGAAAGTGGCATTTTGCTTTTCTCGCATGGGATCGCCATATTACACGCATGCTGAAAGACAAACTGGTCCTGCTCGTCGACGACGAGCCCTCGGTCCTCCATGCGACGTGCACGGGGCTGAAGAGCCGCGGCTTCAATGTTCACATGGTGGAAGGTGCGGTCCAGGCGCTCAAGGAGATCCACGATCTCAAGCCGAGCATCATCATCTCCGATCTCGTCATGCCCGGAACGAACGGGTTCGAGTTCTTTCAGGAGATAAAGAAGGACGGACGGTTCAAAACGCTGCCGTTCGTCTTCCTGACCGGCGTCGACGATTACTACGCGAAGAAATTCGGCAAGGACCTCGGCGGGGCCGCCTACATCACCAAGCCCGTCGATCTGGACGAACTGGAGCAAATCATCAAGGAAAAGATCGGCGAATAGCCGGTCGCCTCCCCTCCCGCGACCTTCCGAGATGCAGCAACCCGTGACAAAGAAAAGGATCGAGTTCATCGACCTCCTGCGCGGATGGGCGGTGATCGTCATGATCCAGACGCATGTGTTCAATGCGACGCTCGTCCCCGCGCTCACCGAAGGCGGATTCTTCCAGGTACTCCGGTTCATCGACGGTCTCGTCGCCCCTACGTTCCTGTTCGCTTCCGGGATGGCCTATGCCGTCACGACGCGGAGGAAGATCAACGACTACCTCTCCTTCGGCCCTCCTCTCTTCAGGCAGTTCTGGCGGCTCCTGTTCGTTCTTCTCATCGGCTACGTCCTCCACATACCGAAATTCAACTACTACCACCTCCGCTACGTGGCGGGGGATCTCGCCTGGCAGGTCTTCTGGCAGGTCGACGTCCTGCAGTGCATCGCCATCAGCCTCCTGTTCCTCCAGGTGATGCTGCTCCTGCTCAGGTCGGAACGACGGCTCTATCTGACCATGATCTGGGTGACGCTCGCCGTGGTGATCGCGACCCCTGTCGTATGGGGGATCGATTTCTGGAACATGATTCCCGTCCCCCTTGCCTCCTACATGAACGGCGTGCATTACTCGCTTTTCCCGGTGTTCCCCTGGTCCGCATTCCTGTTCGCGGGGGCCCTCTGCGGGTATTTCTACCTCCGGGCCAGAGATGCGGGAGAAGGTGATCCCGCCTCGCAGTCCATCGCGGGGATGATGACGAAAACCTCCCGGTATGCGGTCGGGTTCATCGCCCTCTCGTTCCTGGTTCACCCGCTTGCGGCGATGTTGTATCAGAACTACAACTACTGGATCGGCCCGAGCTTCTTCATGCTCCGGCTCGGCCTGGTGCTGCTTCTGTGCGCCCTTATGTACCTCTATGAACGGAAGAAAGGGGTGTCTCCCCGGTCGTTCGTGTCGCTCGTGGGGAGGGAATCACTTCTCGTCTACGCAACGCACCTGATGCTCGTGTACGGCAGATTCGGCTACTTCACGTTCACGGACAGGGTGAATCAGTCGTTCGGTTACGGCGAGGCGACTGTAACAGCGCTCATACTTATCGGCCTGATGTACCTGCTGGCACTGGGCTGGAGCCGCATAAAATCAGCTCCGGCCCGCGTCAAGCGTCTGACACAGGGGGTTGTCCTGGCCGGATTCATACTGGTCTTTTTCTTCGGCCCCCGATGACCTCTCAACAACAATGAACAAGGAACAACACCCCATGACAACACTCGTTCTTCTCCGCCACGGCGAATCGCAGTGGAACCTTGAAAACCGCTTCACCGGCTGGACCGACGTCCCCCTCTCTGAGAAGGGGGTCGAGGAGGCAAAGTCCGCCGGGGAAAAGTTGAAAGGGTACACATTCGATCACGCGTTCACATCGGTCCTCAAGCGCGCCAAGGATACGCTCGACATCGTCCTCGAGATCACGGGCCAGAAAAACATCCCCATCGACTATGACCAGGCGCTGAACGAACGGCACTACGGCGACCTGCAGGGGCTCAACAAGGCGGAGACCGCGAAGAAATACGGCGATGCGCAGGTCAAGCTCTGGCGCCGCAGTTTCGACGTCCAGCCCCCCAACGGCGAGAGCCTGAAGAACACGCTCGAACGTGTGCTCCCCTACTGGGAATCGAAAATCCTCCCGTGCGTGAAGAAAGGGGAGCGGCTGATCATCTCCGCTCACGGGAACAGCCTCCGGTCGCTCGTCATGCACCTTGACAATCTTTCGAAGGAAGCGGTCCTCGAGCTCAACATTCCGACGGGCGTCCCTCTCGTGTACGAGTTCGACGCTGATGCAAAACCCGTCTCTCACAGGTATCTTTAGCGGCGGCCTCTCATGATCAGGCTCCTTCCAATAATCCTGCTGGCGGTCGTGGTGGTCTTTGCGTCTGCTCAGGAATCCGCCTTCCGTCTCCCGCTCGACGGGGAGTGGCTTTTCAGGGTGGATTCCACGAAGGAAGGGATCACCGGGGGGTGGTACCTCGATTCTCTCGACCGTTCCGGCTGGGAGCGGGTGCAAACGCCGAAGTACTGGGAAGAATACCCCGGTCTCGCGGGCTATGACGGCTGGGGCTGGTTCCACCGCACATTCGTACTCGACAGGCGCGGAGAATCACTCAGCCTTCATTTTGCGGGGGTCGATGACGACGCCGTGGTGTGGTTGAACGGCATCGAAGTGGGGGGGCACACGGGGTACACCGATCCTTTCGCTCTCGACATCACTTCCGCGCTCCGTGCGGGGCTCAACACCCTGGTGGTCCTTGTGAAGGACAACGGAGGAGGAGGAGGGATCTACAGACCGGTAACGATCATCCCCACGCGCTCGCTGGAGGAGCTTCTCAAGAGCCCCTGGTACGGGACGCCGGCGCTCAAGAGTGCCGACTGGGTGAAAGACGCTGTCATCTACTCTGTCTATCTCCGGTCGTTTTCCCCCTCGGGGGATTTTTCGGGGCTGGAGAAGAAGCTCCCCGAACTCAGGGAACTGGGCGTGACCGTTCTGTGGCTCATGCCGGTGACCCCCGTCGGTGTCGTACACCGGAAAGGCCCGCTCGGCAGTCCGTACGCCGTGCGTGACTACTACGGGATCAACCCGGAGTTCGGCTCGCTGGCGGACTTCAAAAGGCTTCTCTCGGCGGTCAAGAGGGAAGGGATGCGCCTCGTCATCGATCTTGTTGCGAACCATACGTCGTGGGACAGCAAGTTGATCACAGAGCACCCTGACTGGTTCAGGAAGGACGCCGGGGGGAATATCGTCTCACCGAATGCCGACTGGACCGACGTCGCGGCGCTGGACTACACGAAGCCGGCGCTCCGCCGTTACATGATCGACATGATGCGCTGGTGGGTGAAGGNNTCAGGTGCGATGTCGCAGAGCTCGTCCCGATCGATTTCTGGGAGCAGGCGCGCGCCGAGCTCAACAGGATCAAGCCCGTGATGATGCTGGCGGAAGGCTCACTCCCCCGGGAACACGTCAAGGCGTTCGATCTCACGTATTCCTGGAACGTGTACGACGCGCTCGACGGGCTTCTCCAGGGGAAACGCCCCGTCACGCTGCTGGACCAGATTCTGAAGAATGAACGGCTCCAGTTCCCGACCGGATCGCTCAGGATGCGCTTCACGACGAACCACGACAAGAATGCGTACGACGCCCCCGCGGTGCTGAAGTTTGGCACGGATGGACTCCGTCTGGCGACAGTTCTCGTCAACACGCTCCCGGGAGTTCCAATGATCTACACGGGGGAGGAAGTCGGCAACGACAGAAAGCTGAGCCTCTTCGAAAAGACCGGCGTGGATTGGACCCGCCCCCGCGACATGGGGGACCTCTGGAAATTCCTGATCGGGATCCGGCGCTCCCACCTTGCCCTCTCCCGGGGAGACATGCTCCGCGTCCCTTCGAGTCCTGAAGGAGACATCTTTTCGTTCTTCCGCGCCGCGGGGACGGACAAGGTCCTTGTGGTCCTCAATTTTTCCGCGGAGCCCCGCACTGCATCGCTCGCGGTCCCCATGGACCGGATATTCCCCCGTCAGGGGTCGGTCAGGATGAAGGAAGTCTCGACCGGGAAGGCGATCGTGCTCCAGCCGGGTCAGCCGCAGGAAATGTCTCTCGAGGCCCGGGGGTACAGAATATTCACTGTCGAGCCGCCGAATAAGAAATAGTATCCCTCCTCTCCTGTCCGCACAAGGGCGCGGGTTCGAGTCCCGCCCGTTCCCGGCGCGGAGCAGGATCAGAGGTCCGGCAGACAGTAACCTCTCGTTGCGATGTCCGCCCTTTGGACCACACACACGGTAAAATCCGGTCATCAACTCTGCGGTAAGTTCAGATTTCCCGATGACCACATGAACCGCAGTCGTTGAGCGGGGAGGTCTCTCATCGAATGAAACAGATCGCTGGAATTCTCCTGGCCGCTTCGTTCGCGGCCGTGCAATTAACTCTCGCCCGACCGACCTCAGAGGACCCGATGCAAACACTGCCGAATCAGCCGTCAGCCGCCGGGGATGGCGCCGCAAACCTCATTGCAGCCGACTCCGTCCGGGTCCGGGCCGAATCGTGGCTGTCAAAGGCCCCGGCGATCCCGGAATTCGTCCCCCCGGTGAAGCGTGAACTCTGGGAGCAACGCCGTCCCGGCATACGCCGGGAGCTATGGCGGCTTCTGGGCTCGCTCCCCCCCCGGCCGAAAAGCCCAAACGTCCGGACGATCTCCCGGGAGGAGCGCGACGGCTACGCGCTGGAGAAATTCGAGTTTGACAACGGGGCCGGCGCAGTTGTGCCGGGCTATCTCCTTGTGCCGCTGATCCACCGGGAAAGACTTCCGGGCATCCTTTACTGCCACTGGCATGGCGGCCAGTACGAGGTCGGGAAAGAGGAGCTCTTCCGTACCAATGCAGTACCCGTGCCCCCCGGGCCGACCCTCGCCAGACGCGGCTACGTGGTCCTGGCCATCGACAGCTACGGCTTCGGAGAGCGAAATGGTAAAGGCCCGGGCGGCCCGGAGGAGAAGGGTGAGGCGGGCGAGCTGACGGCGAGCAAGTTCAACCTCTGGCTCGGCCGAACGCTCTGGGGAATGATCCTCCGTGACGACCTGATGGCTCTGGACTATCTCGTCTCCAGGCCCGAAGTGGACCCGCAACGTATAGGCGTAACGGGTATCAGCATGGGCGCGACGCGCACCTGGTGGATCATGGCCCTGGACGAACGTCCCAGAACCGGCGTTGCTGTCGCCTGCCTCACCCGTTACCGAAACCTGATAGAACATGGAGGTCTCAAATACCACGGCATATACTACTTCGTGCCCGGTTTCTTGAATCATTTTGACACCGAGGCCGTCGTCGCGCTTGCCGCGCCGCGCCCGCTGCTCTTCATGACCGGCGACCAGGACGGCGGATCACCTGCGGACGGAATCCGTAGCATCGAAACCAGTGTCCGGCCGGTCTATGGGCTGTACGGGAGAGAGACTGACTTCGAAAGCGTGATCTATCCGGGCGTCGGACACATCTACCTCCCGGAGATGTGGGAGAAAACGCTGCAGTGGATGGACCGGCAACTGAAATGATCCGGACGAGAGCAGTCTCTTCTGCATCCACTCCATCGTAGTCCGATTTCAATGAATATCAGGGTTCACCTGGACTGCCGTGCGACGGCATTGTATTGCATAAGACTGGAAGCAAGGAGCCCGGCAAATCATGCATTTGACAACTAGTGTGAACATGTTCCTCTCCGCTGTTGCGTGGTGTATCGGGGGATATTGCCTGGTACTGGCGCATCCATATGTCGTCGCGGAGACTCCTCCTTTGCGGGTGGGCGTCGCCGGGCTGGTCCACGGACACGCGGCCGGGTTTCTGGATGCCGCCCTGCGACGGAAAGACATTACGATTGTCGGCGTTGCAGAGGCCGATACTGCGGTGTCGGGAGAGTACGCGAGGCGCTATCATTTCAAGGAAATCGAAATATATCGATCACTGGAGACGATGCTGCAAGAGCAGCGGCCGGAGGCGGTGGTCGTCTTCTCCAACACGTTCGATCACCGTTCCGTCGTGGAACTCTGCAGCAGGCACGGGGTCCACGTGATGATGGAGAAACCGCTCGCAGCAAGCCTCGCAGATGCCCGGGCCATCGCGAAATCGGCGCGGAAGGGAGGTATCACGGTTCTCGTGAACTATGAGACGACGTGGTACCGGAACACGCGGGACGTCTACCGCCGGGTGCATCGGAACGGGCTTGGGGAAATCCGGAAAATGGTCGCTCATGACGGCCATCGGGGGCCGAAAGAAATCGGTGTCGGCGCCGAGTTTCTCTCCTGGCTCACCGATCCTGTGCTCGACGGGGGAGGGGCATTGATGGATTTCGGGTGTTACGGGGCGAACCTGTTCACGTATCTGATGGACAATGAGCGGCCGACCACGGTCACTGCAATAACACAACACCTTAAACCGGACGTCTATCCCCGCGTGGACGATGAAGCGACAATAATTCTCACGTACCCCCGTGCGCAGGGGATCATCCAGGCCTCCTGGAACTGGCCTGCAGGCCGGAAGGACCTCGAAGTCTACGGTGCGACCGCATCTGTCTGTACCGTCGGCAAGGACCTCGTTCGCCTCCGTTCCGGAGATGAGCCCGAACAGGAGATGGCATCGGCGTCGCTGGATTCTCCCGATGATGATCCGCTCTCATATCTGGACGCCGTTGTCCGGGGCCGGCTCCGTCCATCGGGGCCCTCATCTCTTGAAAACAACCTGATCGTGAACGAGATCCTGGAGGCGGCAAGCCGGTCGGCGGCGACCGGCCGCACAATCAAGCTTCCCCTCGGTCCGGAAGGGGACGTGGGACGCTGACCCGGGACTAACTGCTCTTTACCGGATTCACCCCTACGGGGCGAGCCGCCGTATTTCCGCGGCCACTTCCTCCGGCTTCCACTCGTTCCCTGTGATCACCTTCACAAGCCTTCCCTCCGGGTCAATCAGCACGGTCCTCAGGTTGTGGTCGATGAGCCCTTCGTCTTCGGAATATTCCAGCCCCAGCCCGTCCGCAAGGCGGCGTATCACCGGGCCCGCGGTATCCGGATCGGTGAGGAAGTCCCAGGAGGAGAAGTCGGCCCCGTATTCCGCCGCATAGTGTTTCAGCACCGCCGGCCGGTCGAATTTCGGATCAAAGCTTACGGTCATGAGATGCCACCTGCCGCTTACCCTCGCGTCCCCCTTCAGCGACTTCTGGATCCGGGCAAACTGGTTGCTCATCCTGATGCAAAAATCGGGGAGAGGACAGCGCGTGTAGATGAACGTCAGTGCCAGCACACTCCCCCTGAACGAGCTCAGGCGGACTGTCTTTCCTTCCTGGTTGAGGAGTGACTCGTCCGGGAAGACTTCTCCCGTTCTGAACACTTTTGCCGCAATCATCTGATCGGCCGTGAGCGGCGCCGGCGTCTCCCCCTTTCCCACCACCGCAACCTGCTCGAGCCAGCTCTCTGTTCGCGATACCGCAAGCGTTGCCTGGACGCTGTCCCCGACAGCGAGCGGCCGGAGCAACTTCACGTCCCGCACTTTGAACGGCATCGTCATTGCGTTCATGTAGTTCGGGATCGCCTGGTGGGCGACAGTGAGCGTGAGCTTCGCGGTATCAATTCTGACGACTTCGCCCCGGAGCGGAAACGTCACCAGGTCCGTCTCTTTGTTCTTTGCGCACCCTGAGGCGAGGAGGCTGAGGAGGCAGAGGAGGGGAAGTGTGCGGATATTCATGCGGGGTCCTGGAGGAAATCGGTATTCAGTGCATTCGGCGGTAAATTCGCAATACTCCTCCAACAAATCAACCTTACCCGGCATACCCCCGCCGTCCTCCTTGATTTCCCTCCCCCATTCCCATACATTACATAATCATGGCATTCTGGTTGTTGAAAACCGAGCCCTCGGAGTTCTCCTACAGCGACCTCGAGCGGGGGAAAAGCGCAGTCTGGGACGGCGTCACAAACAACACCGCCCTCATGCACATCCGTGCGATGCGGAAGGGGGACAGGGCGCTGATATACCATTCCGGCGGGGAAAAATCGCTCGTCGGTCTCGCGGATATCGTTTCAGACCCGTATCCCGACCCGAAGGCGGGGGACGCAAAGATCGTCGTTGTTGATATCGTCCCCGCCGGGCGGCTCTTGCGGCCGGTCCCTCTTGGCACGATCAAGAAAGAGAAGGAATTCGCTTCCTTCGAGCTCGTCCGCATCTCCCGCCTCTCTGTCATGCCCGTGCCGGCACGTCTGTGGAAGAAGCTTCTCGCGATGGCAAACTGAGTGACCCGATACCCCGGATACTATTAATGTCTGTTCTTCTTGAAATAGCCGGCGTTGGCTGTCTCATCCTGCTCAACGGGCTGTTCGTCGCCGCGGAATTCGCCATCGTGAAGGTGCGGTCGACCCAGATCGAGCCGCTCCTTAAATCCGGGCATTCGCGCGCCAGGCTTGTGGAGCATGTGATCAACCACCTCGATCGGTATATTTCCACCACGCAGCTCGGCATCACCGTAACAAATCTCGCGCTCGGCTGGCTGGGGGAGCCTCTTGTGGCCGGGCTGATCGAGCCTGTCATGGCGCTCCTCGGGTTTACAGGAAGGGCGGTGGTGGGAACGGTGGCTCTTGTCCTCGCCTTCGGACTCATCACGTTCCTGCAGATCGTCGTCGGGGAGCTGGCGCCGAAGCACCTTGCCATCCGCCGTCCGCAAAGGATCGCCCTGGCTCTTGCCCGCCCGCTCAACGCGTTCTTTCTCGTCTTTCGTCCCTTCATCTGGCTTCTGAACGTCTCCGCGCACGGCTTCCTCCGGCTTCTGGGGATCCAGCCCGTGCGCGAAGGGGACCTCGCGCATTCCGAGGAAGAGCTCCGTCTGCTCCTGGGGAAAGGGAAGATGTTCTCCATCACGGGGAAAAGCATACTCTTGAACGCCATGGAGATGCACAAGCGTTCTGTCCGCGAGATCATGGTGCCGAGGACCGGCGTGGTCTTCCTCTCGACCGGGAAGAGTATGGAAGAAAACATCGCGCTGGCGATCGACAGCCAGTTCACGCGGTTCCCTCTTTGCGAAGGGGATCTGGACAACGTGCTCGGCATGGTCCATATGAAAGACCTCTTCCGGCTCAAAGATCTCCGGGGGAGCGGCTCGCGCCTCCTGGAGATCAAGCGCGACATGCCGTTCGTTCCCGAGACGATGCCGCTGGAGAGGATCCTCAACACGTTTCTTGCCAGGCGCGTTCTCATGGCGATCGCGGTGGATGAATACGGGGGGACGGCCGGACTGGTGACGCTGGAGAACGTCCTCGAAGAACTGGTCGGGGATATCAGGGACGAATTCGATGTGGAACAGCTTCCCGTGCAGAAGGTGAGCGAGAACGAATTCCTTGTCGACGGGGGGATGCCGCTGCACGATTTTGCGCGGATGTTCGACGTTGAGCCCGACTCGAAGGATGTCGTCACCGTCAGCGGGTACGCCATACATATCCTCGGGCATGTCCCCGAAAAGGGGGCGCAGATCAGGATCGCCCCCTGGACGGGGACCGTGGAGGCGGTGGAGGGGAGGCGCGTCAAAACACTCCGGCTGAAGAAAATACCGGTGGAGGACGAACACCATGCGTAGGAGATCGTTGCGGATTCTGCAGGGCGGGCTGACGGCCGTGTTCATCCTCTCGTGCGCCCCCCGGCCGGCGGGGGCGCAGTACCTGGAACCGTCCCGCTCGTATGCACCTGCGGACGCCCGGTACGTGAGCGGTGGCATATTTGCGCGCGACTTCAAGCCTCGCCCGGGCAACACCGCCCCCGAATCGCTGGCGGTGTCATATACCCGGGTGATGCCGGTCGTCGGGTTCAGGCAGGGTCCGGTCGATTTCCTCTTCGGATACACCACGTACGATCTGCACGGGGCGGCCCGCTCGGCCATCTATTTCGGCGTCACGTTCACGGGCGAATACGTCCTCTCGGGGAACAGGGAACGCGCTCTCGTCCTCCCGTTCCTTGTCGACGCGGACTTTACGAAATCGGAATCCGCGGGGACGCTCCATGATAATTTCGACGTGGGGAGCATCGGGATAGGGACTGGAATCAAGTACCGCACCAACGGTGAATCGGTCGACTTCTCGGTGATGGCCGCGGCGGTCATCCACTACAGCTTCGATGGATACAGCCTCCAGACGGGATCTTCCCCCGCGGCGGTTGCCGAGGCCGTGGCCCTCCTTCCCGGTGTCGGCATACTCAACGGACTCGCTCTCGGCTACCGGTTCCGCTTCCAGGCCTGGACCCTCGGGAACGGCAGGTACGACTACAGGACCGTCAACAACGGCATTTTTCTGGGGGTCATGTTCTGACCTCCGCAGGCCCCGAATTTCACCCCTTTCTGCTTTCGGGCTCTTGCAATTTGCATTCAGTCTCCCTACATTTTCAGATAACGGCTTAACCGCTGAAGGCCCTTCTCGGACGGTCTTGTCCTGCCACAAACACGGGACAGGCGCCTCCTGCGTCGCGGAAACGACCGCGATAACCCAGCGAAGCTGCGGGAGACCCAACGGCTCTTGTTCTCTGACCCTTGACTTGCCGGCTTGCACCCCTGCTGTGAGTTATCCTCGGTCGTCCGTGGGGGAGCTGTCAGCATCCCGGCGGATCCACGCACTCAACCGTTCAGATATTCGGAGGTACCATGGCAGTCAAGACGACTACACTACAGGATGGGAAGATCGCTGTCATCGAGGTAAAAGGATCGTTGGTGGGGGGGGAGGAGACCGATGAGCTTCGCAACGCAGTGGCCGATTTCGTGCAGCAGGGGACTAAAAAGCTGATCATTGACCTGAGCAAAGTGACATACCTGAACAGCACGGCGATCGGGGTTCTGGTGTCAGCGCACACGACATTCTCCAAGAACAAGGGGCACGTCAAGGTGTGCGGCATCAACAAGAACATCAACAATATCTTCGTGATCACGAAGCTGACCCTGGTGTTCGACACGTGCGAGACCCGCGAGGATGCGGTCGCGGGCTTTGGCAAGGAAAACTAATCCCACAATCAACAAGCAAAGGAGTTCTCGATGAAGCAGTCAGTCTTCCTCTCGTCGGTTATCGTGATCACCGCCGTGGTCGCGATAGGCATCTACATGTTTATCCTCGGCGACGCCAGCCACTTTAGAAACGCTGACCGCACCCTGTCGAAAGACCTGCTGGGCACAGTGTACACGGGAGGTATCGTCGTACCTATCCTGATCACGCTGACCCTGATGGATCTGACGCTCGTGTTCGAGAGGCTCTTTTCGCTGCGCAAGGCAAACGGACGCTCGTCGATCACCACGTTCCTGAAAGCAGTCCAGGGAAACCTCATGGCGGGGAAAATCGACGAGGCGATAAAAGCGTGCGATGCCCAGCGGGGCTCGGCGGCCAACATCATCCGCACGGGCCTCGAACGCTACAAGCTTGTATTGGGGGATAAGAAGCTCGATGCGGAGAAGAGGCTGTCCGAAACCCAGCGTGCGATCGAAGAGGCCACCAGTCTTGAGACCCCGCTCCTCGAGCGCAACCTGGTCGCGCTCTCGACGATCGCATCCATCGCCACCATGTTCGGGCTTCTCGGAACGGTTGTCGGGATGATCCGTGCATTCACCGCCCTGGCCGCGGTCGGCGGCACGCCCGATGCCATCCAGCTTTCGATCGGAATTTCCGAGGCCCTCATCAACACGGCTCTCGGCCTGCTGGCTGCGATCATCGGTATCGTCGCGTACAACTACTTCGTGACCAAGGTGGATAACTTCACCTACATGATCGACGAAGCCAGCTACAACGTTGTCCAGATTCTCCACGCGCGGACGAACGACTAGGAAGGGGGGGAGAAGCTCCCATGCCCAAATTCAAACCAAACCGACAGGGGTACCGTATCGACATGACCCCCCTGGTGGATGTCGCGTTCCTGCTCCTGACGTTCTTCATGCTGACGACGACGTTCAAACCGACGGAAGAAGTGACGATCGTGCTCCCGGCGTCCCATTCGGAATACAAGCTTCCCGAGTCCGACGTGATGACGATCAATATCGCCAAAGACGGGCGGCTGTTCCTTGCGCTCGATTCCCAGATTCTCCGCAGGAGGCTCTTCGGCGATTCGCTCCAGAACAATGCCAGCGTCGAAGTGCAGAAGGGACAGCTCGCAAGGAAGCTCGTCGACGCCCGGACAGCGAATCCAAAGCTCCGGACCGTCATCAAGGGGGACAAAGAGGCGGAGTACGGAGTCGCAGAAGACGTCATGAACATCCTGCAGGATACCCAGATAACCCGTTTTAATCTCGTCACCGAGCTTGCGCGGTGAATCGGGAACAAAACATAGCTTGAGGAGGTACAACCAATGTCCGGCGGAGATGTAGCTGAGAGGAAATCGCACGGTAAAGGGAAAAAGCGGAAGAAAGGGAGAAGATTGGGTATCCGCATCGACATGACGCCGCTCGTGGACGTCGCGTTCCTGCTCCTGACGTTCTTCATGTATACGACGTCCATGTCGCGGCCCCAGACGATGGAAATCAATCTTCCCCCGGATAAGAACGTGAAGGTGGAGATTGCGGAGTCGAATCTTATGACGCTCCGGGTCAACGACAAGGGGATCATCTACTGGAATTTCGGCATGGATGCGCCGAAGATCATCGATTTCAAGGACCTGAGGGCGTTCCTTGTGGAAAAACAGACGGCGATCCCGAAGCTCACGGTGCTGCTCAAGATTGACCGTCTGGGGAAGTACAAAATGATGGTGGACCTGATCGACGAACTCAATCTTGCCCGGGTGCAGCGGTTCAGCCTTGCCCCCCTGGGGGATCCGGACAAGGCGCTGATGGCAAAGGTCCAGGGTTAACGAACGGAGGAGATGATCATGGCAACAGCTGTAGCTGCCGGTGCTCTTAACAGGGGAATCGATTACGGCGCCGTAGAACTCAAAGCCGTCTACTTCAAGTACCGCTGGTGGGGTCTCGGCATCGCGATCGCGATCCACGCGGCCATCATTGGCTCCTACTACATCGCGGGGCTGCTCCAGAGCGAGGAACCGCCGATGGTGCAGGTCAGGCTCATGAAATACAGCGACCTCGGTCCGCCGCCGTCGATAACAAGCGCCAACACTCCCCCCCCGATATCGGTTTCCGCCCCCACGGCGAAGCCGAGCGTCGGCGCGCCGGTGCCGGTTCCGGATGCGGAGGTGAGCGCGGAACAGACCATGGCGACGCAGGCCGAAATGAGTCAGGTCACGCCGATCGGCGATGCGACAGGTGCCGGGGAGGTCGCGGTCCAGCAGGATATCAAGATCGACGATGATGCCCCCCCCGCGGATTTCGTGGCGGTGGAAAAAGAGCCCGTCGTTGTGAAGAAGGTGGAGCCGAAATACCCCGAGCTCGCGATGCGTGCGGGACTTGAGGGGAAAGTCTGGGTGAAGATCTGGGTCGACAAGGAAGGGAAGGCGAANNACGGGCCGGTCTCCGTGTGGGTCTCCGTTCCATTCAAATTCAGGCTCGCGGACAAAAAGTAGACCGCCGGGAAGAACACTGACAGGAAGAGAACTCCGTGCGGGGAAGGACAAGATCTCTTCCCCGCGCGCATTCATATGACGGTCGAACGGATCGTTCGGTTCACAGTCATGATCCTCGCCGGGGCTGTTGCAATGGCGGGGATTCTTNNGATTCTTGTCATGACGGGGGTCCTCGTCAACGTCGCGATCACAGGACAGTTTCGGATCGTGATGGGAGGGGTCATATTTCTTTATGGTGTCTACAGGTTTGCGGTAGCGTACTTTCGAAGGGCGGAGAGAAAGGATTCATGAAACGCCTTCTGGTCCCCGTTTGCACGACACTCCTGGCGATCCTTCCGATCGTTCTTCTGGAAGGCTGCGGAGGGAAAGAGCCGGGATCCGTGTCGATTACGAGGGGCTCCCTCCGGCTCGGCTGTGATGAAGCCGTCCTCCCGGTGGTGCAGCACGAAATCCGGGAGTTTACGAGTCTCTACACCGATGCGCGTGTGGCGGTTCGTGATGCGGGGGCCCGTGAGATCATCGCAGAATTCGCCGCCGACAGCATCAGGACCATCGTCTGCGCGCGGGAGCTCAACAAAGAGGAGCGCGAAGCGCTGGCCGCCGCAAAAGTCTCGATGCAGGAGTATCTCGTGGCCCGCTCGGCTGTCGCCGTCATTGCCCACAGGGGTGTCCCCCTGACGCAGCTCCGGGTCGGGGAGCTCGACACGATCTTCAGCGGGACGATGACGCATTGGCCCGGCAAGCGCGGAATGATGATCGAGCTTGCCGTGGGTGGACTCAACTCAAGTGTCAACGAAGTGTTCCGCAGGAGCATCCTCGGGGGCGGGGGGTTCGACCCCGCGGCCAGGTCGTTCCCCGCGAGCAGGGAACTCCTCTCGTACGTCAGCGGCACTCCGGGGGCGCTCGGCATCGTCGGGCTCAACTGGCTCGCGGGGAATGAGGCGGGCGTGAGCGTCATTGCGGTCGCGACGTCTGCGATGCGCCCGGATTCGACATATGCCCCGGGAGAGTATTATTCGCCCCACCAGGCGTACGTCTACCAGGGGTACTACCCGGTGATCGCCCCGGTGTACGTGTACACCCGAAGTATTGAACAGGACGTCAGCATGGGGTTCATTGCGTTCCTGGCGAGCGCGGCGGGTCAGAAAGTGTTTCAGAACGACGGACTGGTCCCGGCAACGATGCCGGTGCGGCTGGTTCACCTCACATCACAGCAGGTCAACTGAGAATGAAACTCCTCCTCGTCCCCCTCGCGGCTCTCTCGCTCTGCACATCGGCGCACGCACAGGATCCGTTCGACAAGGCGAAACAGGCACTTGCGGTGCGCGACACCGGTGCGGCGATCACACAGTTCAAGGAGGCCCTCAAGGCTGGCCGGAAGCCCTCCGAAGCGAATTACTATTTGGGCGCAATTTCCCTGGCCCGTCACCGGCTGGATGAAGCGGTCGGCTACCTCCAGGCTGCGGTCGACCGTGACAACGAGAACGTCGAGGCCGCAAGCCTGCTTGGCTATGCTCTCCTTGAGAAAAAGGACAACGCCGGAGCGCTCGCCCAGTTCCGCCGGGCTGCAAAGATGGCGCCGAAGGACATTTCCATCAGCGCCGGATTCGGGACGGCACTCCTTGCGGCGGACTCGGTTGATGCGGCGATTGTCCAGCTTTCCCGCGCCAAGGAATCCGCGCCGGGTAATGCCGGGCTGTATGTCCTGCTCGGTGACGCGTACCTGAAGCAGAACGTGTACGTCCTTGGCGAGTCGAATTACCAGAAGGCGATCGAGCTGGAGCCGAAGAACATCGTCACGCGCGCCAAGCTCGCCCGGGTGTACTACAAGGAGAAGAAGTACGTAGAATCGGTGAAAGAATGGGACGGCGTCGTGGCGATCGACTCCACGCTCACGGAGCCCTACCTCGAGACCGGCCGCACATACCTGCTCGCCAAGCAGTACCGAAACGCGGTCCGCCCCCTCTATAAACTCACGCAGTTGCAGCCGAAATCCGTCGAAGGCTGGGCGATGTACGCCCGGACGCTCTTCGGTGGTGACGATTTCCCCGATGCCGCGAAGGCGGCGCAAACGTCTCTGACGCTCGATTCAGCGAATGCGGAGATATGGCGGGTGCTCGCGCGGTCACTGACAAAGACAAAGGATTGGAACGGGGCTCTGGCGGCATTCGGGGGGCTGAAGCGTCACGGGAGCATGAATGCTGAAGACCTTGGCGACTACGGGGCGGCATTGCAGAGCGTCGGACGCGAAGAGGAGTCGATACAGGTACTCCTGGAAGCGGTCAAAGCCGACTCGACGAACTGCGAGGTCTACTTCCCTCTCGGTTTCATCTACATGAAGCGGCATGATTACGAACATGCCGCCGGGATGTTTGAGAAAAGGATCGTCTGCGACAAGAAATCGTTGAGCGCATACGTGAACGGGGCGGCCTGCTACATGGCATTGAAGAACTGGCCCCGCTGCAGGGAGCTCCTCGTCCGTGCCCTGGAGCTGAAGCCCGACTACCTCGCCGGTCATCTTAACCTCGGGAGGTACTATGCGCAGGTGGATTCTCTTGACAATGCCGTCGCGCAGTACGATACGGTGCTGGCGATCATCGGCACGGATGTGGAGAAGCACAAAGTCGAAGCGGGCGAGGCGTACCTCCAGAAAGGGCAGCTGTATTTCAGGGACAAGAGATTTGATCGGGCAATCGAGAGCTTCCGGAAGGCTCTGAGTTCAGGGATTGAGAATTCCTCCATTCACCTGATGTGGGGACAGGGGATGCTGCAGCTCCTCGATCCGAACGGCGCCCCGGAAGAGAACATGAAGAAGAAGGGGGACGCCGTAACGCATTTCAGGAAGACCGTGGCCCTTGAGCCGGGCCTTGCGGTCGGCCATTTCTGGCTTGCGACCGGGCTGATCCTGATGCGCGTCGAGGGGGACACCGACGGGAACAAGAAGCTCGTCGAGGAGGCTTGCGCGGAGCTCGGCAAATGTCTCCGGCTCGACCCGAAGAACGAAGACGCCCGCAAAGCCAGAGAACGGATCAGCTGCAAGTAAATCGACGCCTGTTCCAAAGCGGATCTTCCCGCCGCCGCCCGTGACCACTTATGCGGAGCGGCGGCTCTGTTTTATAGCATGAGGAGTTCATGAACGTCTTCCTTCGGCCGGCGATTCTCGCCGCCGTGACCTTCCTCGCCCGCCCGGCGTCCGCACAGACTCTCTTTGCGCCTGACAGCAGTGCGCGCCGCAGCCGTGAATTCCATGCCCTGCACTACAGACTTGAGCTGTCATTCGACCATCGGGCGAAGAAAGTCTCGGGGAATGTCTCGATCCGCCTGACTCCCCTGTCGGCCACGCTCGATTCCCTCCTCCTTGATGCGGCCGGCCTGGAGATACACGGGGTCAGACTTGCGGCGGGGCGGACGCTCGAATTCCGTGAACGGAGTCCGTTGCTTTCCATCCGGCTCGACCGGAGGTATGCCTTCGGAGAAACGCTGGCCGTGAGCATCGACTATGCGTGCAGTCCTGCGAAAGGGCTCTACTTCATCTACGCGGACAGCGGGGGACGAAGGCACGACCAGATATGGAGCCAGGGGGAGGACATGGACAACCGGTACTGGTTCCCGTGTTATGATTACCCGAACGACAAGGCCACTTCCGAGGTGATAGGAACAGTCGCGGCGGACTGGACGCTCCTCT
>PMDK01000350.1 GCA_003154425.1 Ignavibacteriota bacterium | reverse complement strand
CCGTGCGCGGGGGTACCGTGCGCGCGTTGACGGGAACAGCGGGTCCTGTGTAGTATGGGCCTCTCGACGGGAGGTGCGCGTGGTCTATCTTGTGGTCGAGAGCTCCCTCACGGTACGCGAATCCCTTTGCTACCTCCTGCTCGCCTTCGGCATCCGGGGAATCCCTGCGGCCAACAGGAAGGCGGCGATGGAGGCGCTGGCCAAGGGCGGAGCGATAGAAGGGGCGATCGTCGACATCGACAACAAGGAAGTGGACGGGATCGCGCTCATCTCGGAACTGAAGGCGGCAGAGGCCACGCGCGGGATGACGGTCATCGTTCACACGATCCAGACCAGCAAGGATTTCGTGATGCGCATGGTGGATCTCGGAGTCGGCGGTTACCTCCTGAAGCCGTTCAATCCCGACAAGGCCAAGGCGAAGCTCGCCGCGATCTTCTCCAAGCTGGCGACGCACAACAGCCAGCGCCGGCACATCAGGATCAAGCCGAATCCGGACGAGCTCGCCCGCGTCAGTTTCCGCATCGGCCGCTCGACCCAGCTCACGTCCGGGAGGATCGTCGACATCTCGCTGGGCGGGATGGCAGCAGAGCTGTTCAACCCGCCGGAAAACGACGACATTTCCGTGGGCACCCAGCTCTCGCGGATGGAAATCTCCCTCGCCGGAAAAGTCCTCACCCCGTCGGCAAGCGTCGTCATCTACAAGTCCCGTGTCCTCGCTGTCCGTTTCGACATCATCAACCCGACCGATAAGAAATCGCTGGATCGCTATATTTTCAAAAGCATTTCATCGTGATATGCTTTTTCCACCTGGAGGTGGCAATGGGAATGTTGAAAAGGTCCCGGGCTCTCGCACGAGCGTCATTCCTCGGGCTTTTCCTGTTCCTCGCCGGTCTCGCTTTTCCAGCCAATATCGTGGTTCCGAAGATGGATCTCATCACGCGCGGTGCAATGAACGGCGGCGCCTTCACGCTCCAGACATTCGGCGACATCACCCTGGAGGTCCAGGGCGGATACAAGTTCGGCGGTTCGTTGTCGGTCAATGTCCAGAGCCTCGACCTGGAAAACTTCACGTTTGCCCCCCTCCCCCTTCCCCTGGGCTTTCTCTCGGCCAGCATCATCATCAGGGACCTTTTCGGGGCGCCTCTTTCGCTCACTTATTTCGTCGGGCAGAACGACACGATCTGCTCGGGCGAGGGTTTCGCGCTTTTCGGCGCCCAGCCGATCATGACCGCCTACCGGGGGTTCATGTATTTTCCCACCGGTCCAGTCTATGACGGGATCTACCAGGTGCAGGGAACGGGTGCACGGCTGGAGTTCGTCCCGAAAATCGAGTCGCTGAGCCTGGACTTTTACATCTATGAGGATACGCGCACGCAGTTTCCCGGGATCACCACCCCGATCATTACCTCTCCCGGCACCTATTCGACGGACGTGCGGTTTCTCCTGAACTACGCGGCGATCAAGGTGGAGGGCTTCGTCGGCGCTTCCCTCACGCCCAACTCGCTCGACTACTTCCTGCGCGGCGGCATCCTCTTCTACGCGACGAACCGCAATGTCGAGTTCCTCGCCCAGCTGGGGATACCGAAATGGGACCCCGTGATCGACAGCGTGCCGAACATCAACCATTTCTACCTCCTCATCGAGCCGCGTTTGCACATGGGTATCTTCTCGATCATTCCGACGTTCTTCTGGCATCCCTCGTATTACATGCAGGCAGGCCCCAACACCGGCGAGGCGGGCTCGTTCGACGTCAATCTGAATCTCGCCCTGGGAGATCCGGCAACGGATTCCCTCCAGGGAGGGCTGGAAAGCAATTTCAGGTTCCAGTCCGCCACGCAGGGAGCGTTCAAGCTGTCGCCGTGGCTGGGGATCAGCACTCCCGGCGTTCTCTGGAAGCTCAAGGTAAACACCAAGGTATGGCCTTTCAGCTTCTCGGACCTCATTGAGGTTTTCGTGGGAGCCCAGGCGCAGTTCTAGGAGATACATGCGAAACGCGACCGGGCGGATCAGCGTACTGTGCCTTCTCCTCGTCCTCTTCGGAGCGGGCGCAGCCGCGGGGCTCGACCTCGGCATGGATACGTGGATCGGGAATCTCGGGTTCCGGGCCGATCGCGCCTCCACCGATACCAGCCTGCCGGGTGCGAGCTATTTCTGGGGAGTCTCGGTCTACGGGACTCAGCCGATNNCTCTCCCGCACCGTCTTCACGTACAATGCGAAGTTTTTGAGCGTAGGAATCGGGCCGATCTTCGGGCTCTTCAACGACCTGGGGACGCCGGTGAAATCCGGTCTTTCCGCATCCCTGCGCCTGGAGTACCCCGGGGTCGTCTTCGTGTCGCTGCGCTCCGACAGCTCGATCGGCGGATCACTCGTGCAGGTCGGAGACTATGCGCAGGTGCTCACCAACATCACCCTTGGCGTCTATCTTCCCAACGCCATCTGCACGCTTGCAATGAACACGCGCTCCTTCGAGCAGAAAGCGGCATCACAGAACGTGACCGACCGCGTGGCTGAGTACACATTTGCGACGGAGCTCTACAAGAAGAACGTGCCCTACCGCCTGCGGATCTGGCTCGCCTACCAGGACCTCTCACGGGTGTACACGGCGACCTCCACCACGACGGCTACCCTCGGTTCGGTCATCCTCGGAACGCAGGTGGAGGTGACTCTCGCCGGCCCTGTTGTCCTGCGTGCGGGGCTGGAAGGGAACGTTTATTCCTTCGGGCTGGGGTCGCTCGTGGGAAGTGATTCGGCGTTCCTCTTCCGCTCTTTTGCCGGCCTGAAGCTCAACCTGGATTCCAACCCCGTCATTTCCCGTTTCCTCTAAGGCGCCATTCCTCGGGCCGGCGGCGAGGTCCGCCGTCATCCGGTTTGCCGGCCAATGAAAAAGGGCCCCCCCGGGGGGAGCCCTTTGTGTCGTCTTGGTATGTGGAGCCTTACTGGGCGGGCTTCGTCGCGTCCATCTTCTGNNTCGAGGAACCGGAGCACCTGGATGTTTCCAAGTCTCTTGAGCTCGGCCATGCGGCGCGCCTCGTTGCGCTGCTGCAGGATGCCCCAGATCGCCTCGTCGTTGATGTCGCGCTGGGTATCAATGATCGCCTTGTCGTAGGTGACCTTGATGTCCTTCACGTACGTTACAAAGTCCCCGCCTTCCTGTGCCGCATCGCGGTATACGACGATACCGATGAGCTTCAGGTACGGCATGCCCTTCGGATACAGGGGGAACTTCCGCAGCTCGCGGTTGCGGACGTCCGTGATGTAGTTGGGGTTGTTCCACGTCAGCGTGCGCCAGCCGTCGAACTGGAGGTAGTCCATGAACAGCGTCTGGTCGTTGCCGTCCTGGTCAGACACGATCACTCCGAGCCCGTTGGCGAAATTCGCACCGTACACGGTGATCGAAAGGCTCT
>PMDK01000279.1 GCA_003154425.1 Ignavibacteriota bacterium | reverse complement strand
GAGGCACTGCATCGGGAACCGGACATTCTCCTCGTATTCCTCCCTGTGGCTCTGAAACCAGGGACGGTTGTTGTTTCTTTTCAGTCTCCGGAGGAAATCGAGTCCGGTTTTCGGGAATCCCGTGAAGGGCGGGTAGAGGACATCGTCGAGATCGGGAGAGGGAGTCATAAGAATAATGGATAATGGAAAATCGAGAATGAAAATCACTCAAGGGTCTTGTGGAACCTCAAAACGCTCAACGAGAGTATCACGATGCCGATGCCGAAGAGCGCCAGGGCCTGCGGCCACAGCTCCGCCATTCCTGCTCCCTTCAGGAAGACGCCACGGACGATCTCCAGAAAATACCGGAGCGGGATGACATACGTGGCATACTGGATGACACGGGGCATGTTCGCCACCGGGAAGGCAAACCCGGAGAGGAACAGGAACGGCATGAAGAAAAAGAACTGCGCGATGAGCATCGCCTGCTGCTGTGACCGTGCGATCGTGGAGATGAACAGTCCCAGGCCCAGCGTCGTGAGTATGAACAGGCCGCTCAGGGCGAACAGGAGCGGCAGGCTTCCCACGAGGGGGACGTTGAACCAGAAGCGGGCGATCGCCAGAACGACCACGACGTCGAGGAACCCGATGACGGTGAACGGGATCAGCTTCCCGATGATCAGCTGATACGGCCGTATGGGGGTGACCATGAGCTGCTCGAGCGTCCCGATCTCCTTCTCCTTCACGATGCCGAGCGAGGTCAGCGTCATCGTGATGAGCATCAGGACGAGCGCCATGACTCCGGGAACCATGAAGTAGGAGCTGCGGAGGTCAGGGTTGAACCATATGCGTGGTTCCGGCAGCACGCGTCCTATCCTCGCACCGCGCACGAGCGGCAGGTAGCGCGCCGTGACCCTCTGGGAGTAGGATGCGACGATCTGCCCGGCGTACCCCAGGAGTACGTTCGCGGTGTTCGCGTCTGTCCCGTCGAGTATCACCTGCACCTGTGCCGTTTCGCCGGCGAGCCCCTTCCTGGCAAACCCGTCCGGGATCACGAGCCCGATGTTCGCACTGCCGTCCTCGATGAGCGGGTCCACACCACCGGGGGTTTCGACGGCATAGCGGCCGATGAAATAGGTCGTGTTCGTGAATCCGCGTATGAACTCCCTGCTCGCCGCCGTCCTGTCCAGGTCACAGATTACCATCGTGCTGTTCTTGATGTCGGTTGTCGCCGCGTACCCGAGGACAATAACCTGCAGGATCGGAGCCAGGACGGACACAAGGAGCATCCGCCTGTCCTGTCTGATCTGGTAGAACTCCTTCCGGACCATCTCGCCGATCACCGCGAATCGTGCGCTCATCTCAGGCGCTCCTCTTCTGCATCCGCTTCGCGCTCACACCGAGCATGACGGCCGCGAAGGCGAGCATGTACACGAACTGCTCCCAGACAGCCTGAAAGCCGACCCCTTTGAGCATGACCCCCCGCACGATCACCAGGAAGAACTTGTTCACCGCAAGGTTCGAGATGATCCTGAGGACAAGAGGCATTGTGGCGACCGGGAATATGAACCCGGAGAGAAGAAACGATGGAAGGAGCGAACTGAAAACGGAGATCATGAACGCCACCTGCTGCGAATCCGTGACCGTGGAGATGAGGAGTCCCTGTCCGAGCCCTCCGAGGACGATCATCAGGATCGCGCCGTAAAGGAGAAGCAGGCTCCCCCGGACCTGTACGTCGAACAGCAGGTACCCGAGAATGAGTATCGCGGTTGCCGCAATCAGGCTGATTCCCAGATACGGAATCGTTTTCCCGAGTATGATCTCGAACGGACGGAGCCGCGACACCATGAGCTGCTCCATCGTGCCCCTCTCCTTCTCCCGCACGACGGTCAGGGACGTGGAGATGACCGCGGTGAGGACGATGATGAACCCGATCAATCCGGGAACGAGGAACTTCGACGATATCAGGTCGGGATTGTACCAGATGCGGGGCTGGAAATCGATCGGTACGGGGAGCGACCGCCCCCTGAGTGCGAACGCCTCGGCGATAATGTTCGTCGCGTACTCCGAGGTCAACCGGGTCGCCGTGGCCACCGCCTGCCCGGCGGTGTTGGCGTCGGACCCGTCCACGATGATCTGCACGTGCACGTCTTCCCCCGCAGCCAGTCTGCCGGCAAAGGAGGCCGGGAGTATGACGGCGATCTTCCCCCTGCCGTGCAGGAAATTCTCCTCGATATCGGCATATCCCTGCGCCTCGTACCGGTAGTCAAAATACTCCGTGTGCTTGAACTTCTCGAGGAACGCACGGCTCCCCGGGGACTTGTCCATGTCGTAAATGACCAGTGGAGTGTGCTTGACATCAAAGTTAAGCGCGTACCCGACCATGATGATCATGGCCGCGGGGAGGACCAGGAGCATGCCGAGCGACGTGGGATCCCGGCGGACCTGCCGCAGTTCCTTGAGTATGACCGGCTTCAGAGACCGGAGCGGCAGATTCACGCCTGACCCTCCCCCCCCCGGCGCGCGCTCTCATGGTCGAGGAGGTACAGGAAGACATCTTCGAGCGAGGGGACGATCCGTTCGATCTGCCGCACCGGGATCCCCGCCGCGGCAAGCGTCCCGGTGACGAGGCGGATCCCCTCCTGCTCCTCTTCCACCATCACGTGGAGCGACGACCCGAACACTGATGTCTCGAGCGCCCAGGGGCGGGAGCGGACGGTCTCGAGGGCTTCGACGATATTCGTGCCGGCCACCCGGACTTCAATTATCGGCCGGGTGATGTGGCGTGACTTCAGTTCCGAGGGGCTCCCTGACGCTATGAGCTTGCCGGCATTGATGAGTATGATGTGATTGCAGTACTCCGCCTCATCGAGGAAGTGGGTCGTCACAAGCACGGTGGTCCCTCCTGCAGAAAGGCTGTTGATCAACTCCCAGAAGCTTCTCCTGGAGAGCGGGTCCACGCCCCCCGTCGGTTCGTCGAGAAATACGATGCGCGGCTCGTGGAGTATGGCGCAGCCCAGGGCAAGCCGCTGCTTCCATCCTCCGGAGAGCGTCCTTGTCAGGCTTTCTTCCCGGTGCCGCAGGTCGGCCATGGCGAGCACCCAGTCCATCCTCTTCCTGAGCTTTTCCCCCTTCAGGCCGTAGATCCCTCCGTAGAACCGGATGTTCTGTCCGACCGTGAGATCATCATAGAGGGAGAACCGCTGCGACATATAGCCGATGTTCAGCTTCACCCCCTCCGGGTCTGTGCGAACATCGCAACCGGCGACGAGGGCGGTCCCCCCGCTCGGCGGGATGAGACCGCAGAGCATCCGGATCGTCGTCGACTTCCCCGCGCCGTTCGCCCCGAGGAAACCGAATATCTCCCCCCCCCGGACATCGAAGCTCACGTCATCCACGGCGGTGAAGGTGCCGAACGTCTTCGACAGGTGGCGGACCTCTATCGCGCTCCCGTTCACTGCGCCCCCCCCGGACCGGCGGGATGTGTCAGGAGCGAGATAAAGACGTTTTCAAGCGAAGGCTCGATCCGGCGAAGGGACATGACCCGTATACCACCCCGTTCCAGCCTTCTGCGGATCGGCTCCTCCCCCGATGCAGCGCTCCTGACGATCACATGAATCCGGTCACCGAAGGCCTGGACCTCCGGAGCGTCCTGCTCCCCCTTCAGGAGCGCGGACGCGTCATGGACGCGGTCACAGATAACCTCCAGGATCTCCCCGATCATCGCGGATTTCATCGCCTCCGGTGTGTCCACCCGCATGAGGGAACCGCGGTTCATCAGGGCCACGCGCGTGCAGCGTTCCGCCTCGTCGAGGTACGGCGTCGTCATCACGATCGTAATCCCCTGCCTCATGAGGCTCTGGAGGATCCTCCAGAAATCCCGACGGGAGACGGGGTCAACGCCCGTGGTCGGTTCGTCCAGAAATATGAGCCGCGGCCGGTGTACGAGCGTGCAGGCGAGGGCCAGCTTCTGCTTCATCCCGCCCGAGAGCTTCTCAGCGAGCCGGGAGCGGAAAGGGGTCAGGCGGGTGAATTCAAGGAGTTCCTCCCGGCGGGGACGGTACTCATACACGCGATTGATCTCCGCGAAGAATTCGATGTTCTCGTCGACCGTCAGGTCGCCGTAGAGCGTGAACCGCTGCGAGAGGTATCCGATATCCTTCTTCACCGCGTCGGATTCGCGGACGATATCGTGCCCCAGAACCGACGCCGTTCCGCTTCCCGGCGCCAGGATGCCGCAGAGCATCCGGATCGTCGTTGTCTTCCCCGACCCGTCGGGTCCCACCAGTCCGAACATTGCGCCTTCTTCGACCGTCAGGCTCAGACGGTCGACGGCCCTGAGGGTGCCGAAGGAACGGGAGAGATCGTGTGTGACGACGGCGTTCTCCATCTGGAGTCAGCGGGAACCCGCCGATATCATGACGACGGCGTCCGCCGGGAGGCCGGGTTTGAGCGCCCCGTCCGTGTTCGCCGCTTCGATCCTGACGCCGAACACAAGTTTCGTCCGCTCCTCCTTCGTCTGCACGTTTTTCGGAGTGAATTCGGCGAGAGGAGAGATATACGTGACTTTCCCTTCGACCGACTTCCCTTTCCCGAACGAATCGATGCTGATGAGGGCTTTCTGGCCGAGCCGCACCTTCCCGAGGTCCGCTTCATTGACGTAGATCATCAGCTTGATCCTGTCAAGAAATGTCAGACGAAGGACGGTCATTCCCGCTGTCACGAGCTCGCCCGGCTCGACGCCGCGGAGCGTTATGATGCCGGCGGAGGGAGAGAGAACAAGGCAGTCCCGCACTCTCTTCCTCAGCAGGTCCGCCTGTGCGGCAGCCTGGTCGCGGCGGACGCGCGCGCCTTCTATCTCCTCCGGGCGAAGACCGGATTTCAGCTTCCTGTAGGTCTGCTCAGCCGCGACGAAGCGGGCATAGGCATCGTCGTAGCTTTTCTGCGTGACGGAGTGTTCGGCAAGCAGAGCCTTCATCCGCGCGAAATCGGTCTTCGCCGTGCTGTACGCCGCTTCCGACTGGACGATGTCTTCCACCCGTGAACCCCCGGCGGCAAGCCGGTATGCCGATTCGAACGACGCGAGATTCGCCAGGGCCTGCCTGAGCTGGATCTGGTACTCGGTGTCGTCGATTTCCAGAAGCGTGTCCCGGGCATTGACGCGCGATCCTTCCTCGACGCGCAGGATACTGACCTTACCGCTCACCTCGACGCCGATGTTGACGTCGGTTCCTTCGATCGTTCCGGAAGACTCGATCCGGTCGTCCGGACTGCCGGAGCATGAGGAGAGGAGAAGGGAACATGCGAGCGCAGCAGGCATGAACAGTTTCATGAGACACCTGGTGGTTGTGAAACGGGTATTCCCCTCTGCCGGGAATGGATCAGCGCGAAAGCCTCCGCCGCACCTCCGGTCAGAATCCCGCGGAGAAAGAACGTCATGATCGAGCGGATGACCTCATGGACAGGGAGCGGATGTTCGGCGAGGACCGCCGGATTCACGACCGCCTCAACATAGCATGTCATCCGTTTGAAGTCAAGCGTGCCGGGCGCAAAATAGACCCGGCCCCTTCTGGGGGCCGGATTTTGTCCTGCTGGATCTTCTTCAGACCAGAGTGCGCCATACACGGGCACTCAGTACATGTCACCCATCCCGCCGCCGCCGGGCATCGGCGGTGCCGACTTTTTCTCTTCCGGCTTCTCGACGATCGTCGCTTCGGTGGTCAGCAGGAGCGACGCGACAGACGCGGCGTTCTCGAGCGCCGTGCGGGTCACCTTGGTC
>PMDK01000185.1 GCA_003154425.1 Ignavibacteriota bacterium | reverse complement strand
TCGAAGAGTATGTCCGGCGGGTCGCCTCGGAGGACTATCTCACCAACTGGACCTACTACCGTCTGGCCGTTGCTCAGGAGATGTCCGGCGACCGGGCCGCAGCGCTGGGGACATACCGGCGTCTGAAATCTGTCAACGACAGGGACCGGGCGAACGAGTCGTACCTGTACCGGATCGCGCTGCGCCGTGTGCGTGAGCCGATCACCCCGGCCGAGGCGCTTCTCATCCGGGGGGGGAACGACCTCGGAAGAAAAGCCTACGACAGCGCGGAGACACTCTACAGGCAGGTCCTCGAGCCTGGGGGCACTGACGCGGACATCCGCGGCCGGGCCCTCATCGGGCTCCAGCAGCTCTACATCGCGAGGGAGGACTACCCCTCTGCCCTGCGGGTCGGAGAAGTGCTGACGGGGCTGAAACCTGACAAAGAGACGTGGCTCGTTCCCCAGGGGCTGCTGCAGCTCGGCGCAACGCTCGAGAAACTCGGGCGTATGAAGGATGCGCGCACGGCATACGAAAAAGTCCTGGAGTACGACGACTATGATTTCCAGAAATCGCTCGAAGAGAAAGCGAGGAAAGAGATCAGCAGGTTGAAGGCCTCGGGGTGAAGAGGACTCTCCGGCGCCCGGCACGTTGAGGTGTCCGGCCCGCCCGAGCGGCACGGGGATCAGAAATGTGTCTTCCGCTCGACATAGCCCGCCGGCGGAGCGAATTTCCATGGGGGAACGGCCGTCGTCTCATCAAAGGAAACCGCTTTCATCACCCAGTTCTCCCCTTTCAGGTTCCTTTCGCAGTACAGGAGTATGTGATCCACTCCCGCGTACCGTATGACTCCACCGGAGGTGATACGCTCGAACGCTTCACAGACCTTTCCCGCAATCGTCATCGCAGGGAGCTTCTTGACGAGTCCCTCCGCTTTCTCGCTCGGGGGAAGAGCTTCCCAGTCGAACCTCACTTCGGTCCCGCGGCTCGAGGGACCCTTCTTGAACACGATCCGCTGGTCATGCCAGAGTGTGTAGACGGTTCTGCCGTCACACAGGACGGATTCCTTCAGCATCCCGTTGACGTACGTGTCTTTGCACTCCAGCCGGCCGTACTGGTCAAAATAGAGAATGATCCTGCCTGCGATCTCCAGGCGCCCTTCCAGCGTGGTAGTCTCGTACGTGATGATTCCCGACTTGAGGTCGTATTTCCTCACCTGCCCATCCAGACGGGAAGCCATGATCGCGCCAAGTGCAATCACAATTCCAGCAATGAGCAGCGTCCGCATTTGTTCCCCCCTTCATGTTGATTCCGTTGTACCAGGATGCACCATTGTAAAAACCCCCCGGGGAGGAAGTAGAGACATGCGTCACATGGTGACGGTGTTCACACATCCCGGCGGCAGCAACGGAGCGCGCAGATGAGTCGGACCCTATCGCAATCTTTTGCGATGTCCGACTAAAGCTGTCTCGGAGACTTCCCATCCCTCCAGTGTTCTTCAATATGTTCGAGCGATCTCCCCCTCGTCTCCGGAATATAGAAATAGCCCCAGAGCAACCCCGCAACTCCGACCAGAGCGTACAGCGCAAAGGCGCCCGCGGGATTACCCAGATTCTCACCCCTGACGACGATATCGGTACCCTGAAAGGTAAGCGCACGCACGATCTTGAAAAACGTGAATGCAACCACACCGTTGAACAGCCAGCACGAAAGTGACCCGATGCTTGTGCCGATGCCTCGCACCTTCAGGGGGAACACCTCCGAAATGATCAACCAGCCCAGCGGGCCGAGACTCATCGAAAAGAAGGCGCAATAGATCCACACCAGCGCTATGGTAATCTGCCTCACGGCATGGCCCAGTTCGGCCTGGAGCACAAAGCACGAGCTCAAGGCGACAAGAGCAACCACCATGCCGCTCACACCCGTTACGTAGAGCCTGCGCCGGCCGATCCTGTCCACCAGAAAGAGCGAGAGGACCGTGAACAGCACGTTCACCACGCCGACGCTCAGTGATGCCAGGATGGCTGACCGCGCCCCGTCAAAACCCGCCATAAGAAAAATCTTCGGGCTATAGTAGATGATCGTATTGATGCCCGTGAATTGCTGGACAAACATGATCCCGACGGCGATGATCAATGGCGCTCGTAACCAGGGTCGGAAGATCTCGCTCCACCGGACATTGTCCTCCCTGTCCAGCGCGATTTCCTCCTTCATGTTGGCCATCACCCCGCTGATCAATACCGGATCTTCCACCTTCATGAGTACGCTACGGCATTCCTCCTCGCGCCCTTTGCTCATCAGCCATCGCGGCGTTTCCGGAAGGAACATCATTCCTGTAAACATGATCAGAGCGGGGATCACGCCCACGTAAAACATCGGCCGCCAGCACTCGACGTATCCGGGAGCTCCCTCCGGGAGGGCAAAGGCAGAATCGCTGAAATAGGAGACCATGATCCCGATTGTAATCAGCAATTGAAAGAGCGATACCAGGGTCCCCCGCGTGCGGGCGGGAGAAATCTCCGAGATGTAGAGAGGAACGGTGAACGAGGAAACCCCGATTGCGATGCCAAGGAAGAATCGCGCCGCAACCAGCGATCGCGCGTCCGGAGCCATCCCCGACCATATCGCGCCGATGGAAAAGACGAGCGCTGCGGCGAGAATGACTCTTCTCCGTCCTATCACATCGGCAATTCTGCCGCACGACAGAGCACCGGCCACGGCTCCCAGCAAGCCGGCCGTAGTGATCAATTCGATCCAATCGTTGCCGAGTTGAAAGCGTTGCTGGAAGTATGGTATGGCACCTGAAATCACGCCCGTATCGAACCCGAACAACAAGCCCCCCGTGGATGCGATTGTCGCGATGAACACGACAAGGAGACGGTTGTGCGCAGTTGAACGCGCGGGACTCTTCCGTGGGGGTGTCAGCGTTGATGTTGTCATACAGCAGTGCCGTCCCGGTCTTCGGGAGGCTGTTGTGATGCTTCAAGAAGGGCCAGCAGATTTCCCGCCGGCGTGTCAACTGTAATCTCGCATCCGCCCGAAAGGATGAACCGTCTCCCTTCCTCCCGTCGCACCAGGTCGCCCGCAAGAGCGCGGAGCTCCCCCGGGGTGTTGTTCTGTATATCGACGGGGTTGATGTTGCCGCAGCGGATCACGCCCTCCCCCAGAACCCGATGAGCGGCGTCCATGTCGACTTTCCAATCAAGGTCCAGAATATCAATATCGAGATCGACGAGCGATTGAAGCAGGTGTGTGATATCCCCGCAGATGTGCAGTTTCACCAGGGCATTCCGCGAATGGATGAACTCGATGATGTCCCGGTGCCGTTCCTTGACAAATGCGTCGTAGGTACGGCGGCTGATTTGTGAGCAAACGGCGTCTCCCATGCCGATGATATCGCAGCCCGCCTCAATCTGGGCTTCCGCGAAATCCTTCGCGGTCATCACGCACTTGTCCATGAGCGCGTGACAAAAATCCGGATCGATCGCCAGGTTTGCCAGCATGTCGCTTATGCCGGCCAGATCGCACGCCTCGGCCAGGGGACCTTCGATCCAGCCATAGACGGGGACGGTCCCCTTCAGCCGCTCCTGGTACAGCGCCGCACCCTGAATCCGGTCACGTGTTCGCCGGGCTTTACGGACGTCCGGCCGCGGGAGAGCCTTTACATCATCCATCGTCCTGACGATGGCCTCGAGGCATCGTGGAACGCCTTCATCGACATAGTCGATTCTCGCGCCGAAGGCGGAGGTCTCCCGGTACGGGTCCGATATCAATCCGACCATATCCGTGTCAAAATACTCCAGCGCCCTGAGATTGCTTTCGACCAGGACGCGGTGGTCTGAAGCGAATTCTGCGTAGGTTCTGTTGCTGAACCTTGCCGCAAAGTGCATCAAAATGGGCTGGAAGAGGGCCGACGACGCCGTGTGCTGACCACTGCATAATCGGTTGAATTTCTCCTTCTTTGTCATGACGGCTGCCCCAAAAGCTGTTTGCCCCCGATTCCGAAAACGTCTGAGGGTTTACCGGCGCACATTGCCCCTCTCATCTGCTTCGTATACTAGCCCCGTCTCTTTTCTGATCCTGTCGAGCAACCTGATGAGGCGGAGGCTGAAATCGAGCGGCAGAAGGTCGCTCTCCTTTCTTCCCGATCGCAGGCATCGTGACACCTCCTCAGCTTCATAGTTGTACCCGTTGCCGGCGTAGTCGAATTGAATCGTTTGTGAAGGCTTATCCCCTATCGTCAATTCAAGCGGCACCGGACAGAACCACATGCGGTTCAGTTTCACCCTCCCCTTCGTCCCGCAAATATGAGTCTCGACTGTTGAATTGACGGTAAAACTCGAAAAGAGAGTCGCTATCCGTCCGTCGTCGTACTTGAACACCAGCGCCAGGCTTTCATCCACACCGGTAGGACCGATATGGGGGACACCGGCGATCAGGTCGGGCTCTCCCCAGAGGAGAAGGGTCAGGAACACGGGGTAGATGCCGATGTCGAGGAGCGAGCCTCCACCCAGCTTTTTGTTGAACGCCCGGTGGTCCGGATCGAATCTGGTAATGGCGCCGAAGTCGGAATTGATGTGGCGTACGTCGCCCAGGACGCCGGACGCGACAAGTTCGAGTACTCTGTCGATGGAGGGGAGGAACCGTGTCCAGAATGCCTCCATCAGAAACACGCCGTGTTCCCTGGCCGCGGAGATCATCTGCACAACTTCCATCTCATTCATGGCGAACGGCTTCTCACACAGGACCGCCTTGCCGCTGCGGAGACACAAAAGAGTGTTCTCGCAGTGCAGCGGGTGGGGCGTCGCGACGTACACGACATCGATCGCCGGATCAACGGCTATTTCCTCGTATGAGCCGTACGCGGTCCCGACCCGATGCATGCGGGCAAATCCGTTTGCCTTCTCTTGTGTCCTGGAGGCAACGGCCGCGAGCGTCGCGCCTTCGACACCGGCAAGGGCCTCCGCCATCTTCCCGGCTATCCACCCCGTGCCGATGATCCCCCAGTTGATTCTCTTCTCCATTGGTTCACCCTGGCTGACGTTGTTCCCCGTCGGATCTGATCTGTTCTCCGCCCGGCGTCCGGGCTCACCGCCGGGACCACGCGAGCCTGTTCTGTTTTGACCTAAAGAGCGTTCAGCCGGCCGGCAGTACAGTCCCCCCCGGCGGACTTCCGTGGAGCTATCGGAAAGACGATGGTGCTCGAGAGAGCGTTGATCCCGTAAGTTACGTCGACGTGGGAATAATCGCAAATGCCTGTCGCGGTTTTCCCCCGGGATGGCCGGTCGGAAGGTCCGCCGCGTTGCTTCTGGACGTTAGGCATGGTATTTTACGTCGTAAGGCTCCATTGGTCATCCCCAGGCGCTGCACATCGAATGAACATTGCCATACCGCACTCCACCAGCCGCGCAAGCGTCGCCACCACCGGAACTCTCCTCCTCCTCCCGGCAGCGATACCAGAACCCGCCGGACGGTCATGAATGCGATTGTCCTGCCAGCTATGAAACAAAATCCTACAACCCGATTGAACGAGTGGTCACATGGGGAAAAGTGAGATTCACCGTCAGGCATCGATGAAAAACAATTCCGGCAATTCCGTCCTGAAGAGGATGTTCCTCCTCCTCATGCTCAGTGCGATTTCACACGGAGCTCATTCACAATCGACATCAAGGATATCCGTCGTGCGGCCGGCATCCCCGGTCCGGCCGCTGGATTGGGTCACCGTCCTGAGCAAGGCCGGCGGCACACTGATCGTGAATGACGGCCGGGGGCGTCCATATGTCAGAATGCCGTCCGCCCCGGAGGTGACAATCCGTGCGGGGGGCGCAGCCGGAACGCATACCGTCACCTTGCTCGGCAGGGACGGGGACACATCCGGACGCGCTTCTTTCCGCATGGAGGCCGGCACCGACATTCAAGACAGCGGCAGAATCAACGAGCTGTTCAGAATGCTCTGGAAGGGCATGAATGCAGACGCCCCGGGGGGCGTTCAGGAGATCACCTGGAACGGCACCGCGTACAGGTACTGTGTCAACTGGGTGCTCGACAATAACAACACGATGAAAGGCATGCAGTACTTCAGCCCGTACGGCGGCGATCTTGTGGATTTGTTCCGGCAGACACAGAAACCCGACGGCATGATCTGGAGTTTTGTCAACACAGACGATGCCGACTATCACTACTATGAAACCGCATACTCATCGCTGGGGTACTTCCGGCGTGACAGTGACGCGTGGTTCGTCCGGCAACCCGTTGAGAATCACGTTGAGTACAATTTCGTGAACATGATGTATCAGTACTGGAAGGCCAGCGGTGACGATGACTGGATGAAGAGGAACCTCGACTGTGCCGTCCGGGCGCTTGACTACAGCGTGACCGATTCCCTTCGCTGGTCACGTCGCTTTCGACTGTTGAAGCGCCCGTACTGCATTGATTCGTGGGATTTCCAGGTGGACGATGAATACACTCCTTCCGCTCCCCTGAGTCCCACCATGGTCCTTGTCCCCGGCAAAACGAAGTTCGGCATTTTTTTCGGCGACAACACCGGGTATTACGAGGCGTGCAATCAGCTGGCAGAGATGTCCGATCATGCGGGGCACGCTGCACTGGCAGCCGTGTACAAGGACAGGGGGAGGGGGATACTGGAACGACTTGTCGCGCTCTCGTGGAACGGGAGGTTCTTCACTCATTTCATCGATGAAGATCCGGACGTGAAGCGACACCTCGGCGTGGAAGAGAAATCCCAGATCGCTCAGGGGAACATGTATTCGATCAACCGCGGACTCCCGCATTCAATGAACAAGGCCATCATCGACACGTACATGGATCTGAGAAAACATCTTCCCCCCGGGTCCCCCGGAGAATGGTATGCTATCTATCCGCCGTTCACGAGAGGATTCGGAGCTCATGATGCCGAGTGGCAGTACATGAACGGCGGCGTGGCAGGGCATGCCATGGGAGAACTGGCGAGAGGCGCGTACGAGAACGGGTTCGAAGATTATGCTTCTGATATCATGGAGCGGATGCTTGATCTTATGAAGAGATACGGGGACCGTCTCTGGTTCGCCTACACCGGATCCATCCCTCCCCCCCCGCCGGCTCCGGAGTACAGGCCTGTAGATATCTCGGCCGAGGCCAACATGGATCTCTGGGACAGGGGAGATGCCGGCGCCCTGACGTGGATGGACGCCGGGCAATCGTCGGGCAACGACATGCGGGGACTCCCCACCGGGAGCCAGGTGTTTCACGGAATTCAATTCAGCGTCATCAATCCTGAGAAGAACCAGCGCCGGGCTGTCGTGGCAGTGTCAACGAAAAAGGGTTTTCCCATGGAGGCGGCTGTGCCCGTGCATGACACCGCGTCGGCCGTGTATCTGCTCCATTCCTCGTCCGACAATATTCCCAGCCGCGTCGCGGGCGCCATCACGTTTGCGTACAGCGATGGAACAGAAGCGTCACAGTACCTGTTCAAAGGACAGGAGGTGACCAACTGGTGGTTCTCGTCGTTACGAAATGAGAGAGCCGGTGTGGCGTGGTCGGGGCCCAATCCCCGGAGCACGAAGGTGGGAGTCTGCTGGGCTGCCATAGACAATCCGTACCCCCGGAAGAAGATCGGGTCGTTGATATTTCACGCCCCTCTGGAAGGCGGGATCTACGCGGTGATCGGTGTGACGCTGGCGGACCGACCGCACTACGTTCCGCCGAAAGGTGAGTCCTTTGGCGGTCCCGACAACTGGGCCGCTGCCACCGCGATGGCTGCGCTCATTGAAGGACTTGCCGGAGTCAGGAATGAAGGACTGGCCTTCAGAACGGCCGCGCTCTCCCCCCGGTGGACCTCCGCAGCCACTGATTCTGTCAGCGTCAGTGTGGCACTACCGTCGTCGAACGGCTACGTTGCATACCGGTACCGGCATCATGCCGGCGGAAAGTTGATCGACATGACTCTCACCGGGAGCGGGAATGACGTCCATGGACACGTTCTGCTCCCCCGGGGCGCTTCGACTGCCGACCGTGTCACCATTGACGGCGTACCGGCCGGTTTCCGGATCTCGAACATCGAACGCTCGGTGTATGTCGATTTCGACCTGACACTGCCGAAGGTCCATGCGGTACGCATCTCGTACAGATGATTTCCCGTGGAGCGGTGGAACTCTACCCTATCAGGGGAGAGAGAAGCATCCCGAGCAGATATGTCGCGGCGGCTTCCCCGAGCCCGATCAGCGTCATCTCGGTTCCGCTCGTGAGCCAGGACCTTCCGGTGACGAGCACTTTCGATGAGCCGACGATGAAGTGCGCGAGTGTGCTGACGATGAACGATATCGTCAGCGCAGTCATTCCCGATGCAAAGAAAAAGGGGATGACGGGAACGACGGCACCGACCGCTGTACTGAGGCTGGCGCTCGATGCGGCCACCCACTGGTTGGGAAATGTCTGCTCGGAGAGTCCCAGCTCCTCGTGGGCGAGAGATTTCAGGAGCTGTCCCGGCTGTTCCGCCAGACGGTCCACCATGGTCTTCGCCTCCGCGGGGGTGAATCCCTTCAGCTGGTAGAACAGCTCCAGCTCATCCTTCTCCTCTTCCGGGTTGGCGGCAATCTCCCCCCGCTCCTTGTCGATCTCCGCTTCGTACACTTCACGTTCGGATTTCGTCGCCAGGTACGCCCCGCTCCCCATCGAAAGGGCTGAAGCGATCGCAGTCGCAAGCCCGCTGAGGAGAACAAACTCGCTGTTTGCGTGTGTGGCGCCCGCGACGCCGCTGACGACGCCGAATGCGGCTCCGAGGCCGTCGTTCACGCCGTATATCGCCTGTCCTATCCATCCCCCGCCCCTGACATGCCAGCGTTCCCGTCCCAGAATACGCTGCAGTCTCCCCTGAACTCCTGCGGAGCCGGACTCAAACTCTCCGAGAGCCCGCGAGTGCGCGCGCTCTTCGCGCGCCGCATGTGTCAGGTCCGTGCGGTCGGTATCGGATGGAGCGGACGTCATCAGCGTCTCGTAAAGCCGGTCCGCCTGCGCCTCTCCGGCCTCCAGTATCCCGGCGGCCGAGGCCGTATCGCTCCTGAGCAGCACCGCTCTTTTCATCCTGTCGATGAGAGACTCCCTGTAGGTCCCCGGGTCCGCTCCGAGCGAGCGCAGGCGCTTTGCCCAGCGCTCCGCATGGCGCTCTTCCGCTTCCGCCATGCGCTCCAGTATCGCGCGACGGTCCGGATTCGCCTCACGTGATGCAAGTGCGTGGTAGTTCCGTGCGCTCCTCATCTCATCGAGCCACGCCTGGTGCAGACCTTTGATGAATGTTTTCCCGTGATCGGCTTCAGGGGACATGGCGGGTAGCAGACCTTGTTGGGGAGGGAATTGGCAATTGAATTTCGCCAATCTCGGGATTTTCCGTGACATTCACAAACCCCGGAGGGCGCGCGCTTACGCGCCCCCCGGGGCGGAGAACGCACACCGGGGCGGGATGAGGGTACGCGCGATATGTGCCGCGGGATTCCCCCCTTATTCAAGCACGAATATCTTCTTGCTCGCGCACATCTCTTTCAGGACCTTCGGCCAGACGGTGACGCTCACTTCTCCGAGGTGTGCCTTCTTCAACAGGAGCATGTACGTCCTGGACTGTCCGATCCCGCCGCCGATGCTGAGCGGAAGTTCGTTCGTCACGATCCCCCTGTGGTACGGCTGGTTCAGGAAATGCGACTGCCCGGACATTTCGAGCTGCAGCTTGAGCGTCTCGGCATTGACCCGTATCCCCATGGAGGTGAGCTCGTGCCGGCGGCGCGTCACCGGGTTCCAGACGAGTATGTCGCCGTTCAACCCGTGCAGCGTCTTCCCCCCCTTCGACGAAGTCTCGGTCACCCAGTCGTCGTAATCGGCCGCCCGGTTTTCATGAGGATACCCGTCCTTCAGAGGCCAGCCTATGCCGATGATGAACACGGCCGGGTATTTCTGGAGTATCTCGGTCTCCCGGGCCTTCCGGGGGAGGTCCGGGTACATTTCGAGAATCTCCTCGGCATGAAGGAACTTGAGTTCGTCGGGGAGATTCGGGTACTTCTTGTTCTTCAGCTTCGGATACGTCTTCTGGACATGCCGTTCGGCCCCCTTCAGGACTTTCCAGATCTTCCCCACCACCTCCTTGAGGAACTTGATGTTCCGCTGGTTCGGTTTGATCACCCGCTCCCAGTCCCACTGGTCGACATAGCAGCTGTGGTCGTGGTCCAGGAAGTAATCCTTCCGCACCGCCCGCATGTCCGTGCAGATCCCTTCGCCGGGCTTCATGGAAAACTGCTTCAACGCGATCCGCTTCCATTTCGTCGCCGCCTGAACGACCTGCGCGTCTATCGGATGCTTCTCGTAATCGTTCGAGATATGAAACTGGATCGGGGTCCGCGACCCGTCTCTGTCAAGAAGGTCGTTGACGCCGCTCTCGACGTCTACGATCAGGGGAACCTGCACCATCATCAGGTTCAGCTCTTTGCAGAGGTGGTCTTCGATATACTCCTTGGCTTCGAATATTGCTTTCTGTGTCTCCCGTGGGGTGAGAAGGGAACGGTAGTCCGCCGGAAGGATCTTCTCGAGTTCGTCATAGTTACCGATACCGGGACCGGCAAGGTCTGCTCGTTTGTCTGCCATAACAGGAATCCTCCATGGTAATGGATAATGAATTCTCTTCAGTGAAATGAGTGGGAGGGCTGAAGGGTCAATGAACGGCGTCCGGAAGAAATGCGCTCGGACCGGGGGAGAGGAACTACGGCAGGTTAAGAAGAAAAGAGGGCATAATCAACGCCAGGGGGGAGAAGATCGTGACGAAAAATCTGCAGATTGACTCAATAATCCTCTTCCCTTCCCTCCCGTGAATACATCGCTCAGCCCCCGAAGCTCCGCGCAGTCCGGATCATCGTGCGGATGTTCTCGGGGGGGGTCTCCGGCGGAATTGCGCACCCCGCATTCAGTATGAAGCGCGGCGTATCTGCAAAGATCCGGAGCAGTTCGAGTGTTTTCTCCTCCACGAGGCGTGGTGTGCCAAGCGCCAGCACACCGCTCGGATCGATATTCCCAACGAAGACAATCCGGTCTTTTGTCTTGTCGTGTGCACGCCGGGCATCGGTCTTATAGTCGATCTCGATCCCGTCGGCTCCCGTGGCGATCATGTCGTCAAGTATCGTCGTTGTGTTCCCGCAGATATGGAGTATGTACGGCAATCCGAGCGCGTGGGAGGCCGCAGCGATGCGGCGGTCATACGGGAGCGCGTACCTGCGGAATATCGAAGGGGAAACCAGGTCCGGGCCGGCGACGCTGTCCCCGTTGGACGTCATATCCGCCCCCGTCATCCCCATCTGACGTACGAACTGCAGTGTCACGGACGTGCAGTACTCCAGGAGCGCAAAGACCAGCTCTTCTTTTTCCGGATCGAGGAGATCCATCATCCAGGCATCCATCCCCCGGATGAGGCTGGCCAGAGTGAACGGGCACTGGTCGCAGTTTCCCCTGATGAAGACCTCGTCACCGAAGTGCCGTTTCAGCAGCCGGACCCCTTCCAGCCAGACTTGCACGCCGGGAGAGTCCAGCACGTCGACGGCGGGGAGATCGGAAACCTGCTCCAGCGCTGCAAGCAATCCTCCCCTTACCCGCGCCGGCTCATCCTCCGGATAATCCACGGGGACCCCCACGGCGCCCGCCAGCGTCACCGTGTCCACGTCGATCAGTATCCCGTCGTATCCGTACAATTCCACCGCGATTGTGAACGACCGTGCAAGAGCCTCCGGATCGCTCCTGAACTGGCCCATGGTGATTCCGGCTTCGCGTGCCGCCATCATGAAGTTGTGCAGCATGATCGGAACCATGTCGGGCCGCTCTCCCCGGAGTGCTTGCGCGATCCGCTCCCGGCCGTTCATGACATGCCCCCTGTCGCCGGATTTCTTCCCCCCCCGGACGGGCGATTGCCTGTTCTTCTCACCTTCCCCGTCGCTCCATTCTGTTGATGAGCACCGCAAGCAGTATCAATCCCCCGCGGACGACGTGCTGCCAGTATTCGCTGACGTTCAGGAGCGTCATGCCGTTCATGATAATCCCAAGGAAGACAACGCCGATCATTGTCCCCCACACGCGCCCCACTCCGCCCGCCAGGCTCGTCCCGCCGATGATCACGGCGGCGATGACGTCGAGCTCCCACCCTTTTGCCGTCGTGGCTGTCCCCGACATGATCTCTGATGACTGCATCACCCCGCTCGCCGCAGCGAGTGTCGCCGTCAGCGCAAGGACGGCGGTCCTCACCGCATGGATATTGATTGCACTCAATCGCGCGGCCTCGGCGTTTCCCCCCACGGCATAGACCGCCCTGCCAAACGACGTGTAGTTCATCAGAACATGTGTTCCGGCGAACGCGAGGATGAACACCATCGCCGGGAAGGGAACACCCAGCACGTATCCCCCGCCGATGAAATTGTACCAGGCGGGAAACGGGGTCAGGGGAAATCCGTTGGTGATGAGCTCCGCCGCCCCGCTGAGCGCCGTCAGAAGGGCGAGCGTGCTTATGAACGAGGGGACGCCGAACCTGTTCCGAAGCACTCCGGCCAGCGCGCCTGACATGAAGCCGACGGCAAGCGACGAGAGAATCGCCGCACCGACCGCCAGAGGCGCGGGAAGGCCCCATCCCGAGGAGCCGAGTGCCCCGGTCAGCCACGCCGTGAGGCATCCGGCGAAGGCGACCATGGAGCCGACGCTGAGGTCGATTTCCCCCGCGATGATGACGAGCGTCATGCCGAGTGCGATCAATCCCTGCATGGAAACGTTCCGCAGAACATTCAGCAGGTTTTCGGCGGTGAGGAAATAGGGAGCGACGGCGGCCAGGAACAGGCAGAGGACGACGAGGACGATCTCGAGGACCGCGGAGCCGACCAGGGGACGGAAGCGTGCTATTCCATGCATAGGCGTATCAGGTTTTCCAGCGTCCCGTCGTGCGGGAGAAGCTCTCCGGCCGTCCTCCCCTTCTTCAGTATCAGAATTCTATGGCAGACGTCCATCAGCTCTTCCAGCTCGCTGGATACGACGAGGAATGCGATCCCCTGAGCGCTCAACCCCCGTACGATATCGAAGACCTGCTGCTTCGCCTGTACGTCGATTCCCCGTGTCGGTTCGTCGAGCAGCAGCACGCGCGGCCCCGTGTCGAGCCATTTCGCAAGAACGACCTTCTGCTGATTTCCCCCGCTCAGATTCGAGGCGGGGGAATCGAGAGACTGTACCGCGATGTCCATCTCGTGGACGTAACGCCGGGCGACGGACCGTTCCCGCCGCGCGGTGGTGATCCAGTGGAGAGACGGGGGCCAGAAGGAAGCGAGGTTGATGTTGACGCGGGTACTCAGGATCTGAACGAGACCCTCCGCCTTCCGGTCCTCCGGGGCCAGAGCCACCCCCAGTCGTTTCATCTGCGCGGGGAAGGAAGGGAAGACCGTCCTCCCGCCGACGGTGACGCTCCCCGCGTCATGCGGGTCCGCGCCGAACAGACCCCTGAGAAGCTCCGTCCGCCCCGCCCCGAGCACCCCGGCGATACCGAGAATCTCCCCCTCGTGGAGCGTGAACGAGATGCCGCTGTAGGCTTCCCCGCGCGAAAAACTCCTGACCTCCATGACCGGCGCACTGGAAGGAGGAGGCTCAGGAGGACGTTCCTTCCTGACTGTTGCCCCGAACATCATGCCGACGATCGTCCCGGCGTTTGCATCGGCGATCGGGATGGTGCGGACGAGCTCGCCGTTCCGCAGAACCGTCACCGCATCCGCGACCCGGTGGATCTCCTCGAGCCTGTGCGTGATATACAGAACCACAACCCCCTTGGCCGCGAGTCTCTTCAACAGCGTGAAGAGCCGGTCGGTCTCACGGTGGGCAAGAGCCGACGTCGGTTCATCCATCATCAGGACCGAGGGGGCGAGCGACATCGCCTTGGCGATCTCAATCATCTGTTGCTGTGCCACGCCGAGTTTCCCCGCAGGCGATCGCACATCAAGTGCAAGTCCGAGTTCGGCGAGCAGGGCCTCCGCCATCCGGCAGGCAGTCCGCCAGTCGATCAGCCCGTGCCGACGGGGGAGACGGCCGAGGAATATGTTCTCCGCGATCGAGAGTCCCGGTATGAGGCTGAGTTCCTGATGGACGGTGGCGATCCCCCTGCGGGAGGCCTCCCGGGGCGAACGAAAACGGACCGTGTGCCCGTCAACGAGTATGGCGCCCGATGTCGGCTGCACCGCCCCCCCCAGGAGTCTGACAAGCGTGCTTTTCCCCGCCCCGTTTTTTCCCAGGAGCGCCCTGATCTCCCCCCCTTCGCATCGCAGCGAGACGTCCCTGAGTGCGACGGTCCCCGGATACTCCTTCCGGAGCGAGACGGTCTCGAGCGTATGACGCCGGGAGTCCACTTCACCTGCTCTGTTCTTTGAGACGGGCCAGGAATTTCCTCACTCCTTCCGGGTCGCTGCGGGAAAGGAGCACGCCGGGGAGCGACTGCTTCGCCGGGACGTTCTCCCCTTTGAGGACGCTGAGGGCAGACTCAACGGCACGTGATCCGAGCTCGAACGGCTGCTGGCCCGTCACCGCCTGAAGTACGCCGTCCTCGCTCAGGAGGAATCCGGCGATCTGCTCCCCGGTGTCCGTTCCGAATACCGCCACGCGCCCCGCCTTCCCGGCGTTTTTCACGGCCATGACGGCGCCCACCGTCGCCCCCTCATTCGCGCCCCAGAGTATGTCCAGGTCAGGGTGGGCGGTAAGGATGTCGCCCCCTTTCCTCACTGCCTGCTCCGCAAGCCATGCGTCCTGTTCCGCGACAATCCTCACGCCGGGAAGCTTCGAGATCTCCTCCCTGAACCCGTTCACCCTCATGGTACTCTGCTCGGGGGCCTGTGAGCGGAAAGCAAGAAGCGCCACGTTCGCCCTCCCCCCCAGGTGCTTCTCGATGTACCCGCGCGCCGCCGCTCCTGTCGCTCTCCCGAGACCGGCCTGATCGCTTTCGAGATACGATGCGGCGATATCCCCTTCCACGTTCGTGTTGTACGTGATGATCGCGATCCCTTTCGCCCGGGCGCGCCCGAGCGCGATGACCGAGGCCTTCGCGCTCAGAGGGGAAACCACGATCGCATCCACGCCGCTGGCGATGTATGTCGTGATGAGTTGAATTTCCTTGTCGGGTTTTCCTGCACTGTTGGCCTCCAGCAGATCCGCCCCGTTCCTCGCGGCGGCATCGCGCATGCCGAAAATGACAAGGCGGAAGAACTGATCTTCCTGGAAGACGATCCCGGCGATCTTCCGGCGCCCGGTGGAACCGGGCTTTCTGGAGCAGTCCTGAAGAGTGAGGGAGAAGAGGATGAGCACTATGACGGCAAAGGCCCGGAGGATCGGATTCATACCTAGACCGGATTGAGGGGAAGAGAATGGATTGGCGATGGACGAATGCCGCGAATCTTACGGAGGGAAACTTCCTGGATGAGAAACATCCCGATGTTCGTCGCAGGTTCTGATAAGCCGCCTCCTGACGAGTTTCCGTTTGCCTGTAATTATGGTGACCTTTGTCCCGTTGGCTCGCGCTACTCGTATGGCGGGGATGAGATCAGAATCTGACGTAATGAGAATCAGCCTGTTGACAAATCGTGTATTTGACAGCTTGGCAATATCCAGACCTATCATCATGTCCACCTGTCTCTGCACCAGGATCGGTTCGAAGTCGTTGTCGGATAGCGGCCTCGGCCCCGCCATGAGCTCTCGTGTTGCGTCCCGCTTCAGCTTCCATCCGTCGAAGGAGAGCTTCCCCAGTCGGTACGAGAAGAAGTTGTTCTTCAACAACGCCTCCTGGAATTTGAATGCCTTCCAGTACGTCGGCTGGGATTTGAAGCGGTACGGCTCGCCGGAGATCGGCAGCGGCCGGGTTTCCTCAAAGGGGGGACAATCATAGTAGGCGGCCCCTCTGATCATTTCGTCGTCCGTGATTGCAGACTTGCAGAAACGTTCGATATGAGCCGGAGTTGGATGGCAGCCAACCAGGTCATGGACCACCCTGCGGGTGAAATCACCGTCAAGTATGAATGCGACAGTTTCGATATTCTTCTCCGTAGAAAAAAACCCCATGCGCTCGCGCGCACAGGGTCTGCCGGCCTACCGGCGTTAGCGGATTCAGCCCATCGCTGGGCTGGGATGATGCATCAAAGGTAATTCTCTGCACGCTTAATTTCAAGTGCGGTTTCCGGTTCCTGTGGTGAGAACTGCACTATGTGAACCTACGCATCTACATGCGGATTGTCAAATCCTGCCCCCCTATTTGTCAGCACGCATTATCGTGCCCGATTCACCGGGCTGAAACACGACCCGATCTTGCGCCTCCGGCGATTTGTGCGTATTCTTCACTCCACCAGGGGAACTCTGTTTAGCATATGAAACGAACGAACTCTGAGGAGACACCCATGCCCCGCTTGTTCAGTGCCGCAGTTCTCACGATCCTCACCCTCCTGAGGGCCGTCCCTTCCTTTGCCGAAGGGGATCCTCCCATCGCGGGGAGGTGGGAGATGATACCGCAAAAGAGCAGCGACATCGATCTCTTCGGGGCCGTGGGGGTGGAGATACGGCAGACGGGTTCTTCCGTGACAGTCATCGACACCTGGGGGAAGACACGGAGCTTCCGGGACTCCCTCACGCTCCGCCCGGACGGCACCGCAACCCGCCTTCCCGTCACGGCCCGCGTGTTCCCTTCCAACGTGTTCATGGGACTGATGATGCGGCGCGGGACCGAGAAGGTCGTGAGCGCGTCCTGGCAGGACTCCGGTAGAACCCTCAGGATAGACGAACGGTACAGACTCCGCGGCTCGCAGGGAGAGACACCGGTGATCTCCCGGCGCATCTACGCCCTGTCGAAGGACGGCGAGACGGTCACGTACACGCTCTCACGTTCCACGCGCAGGAGCGGCCCTCCCGTCCGATTCGTCCTGAAACGGGAAGGGTCCGCCGCTGCCTGGGTGATGAAGCTCGACGACGACTGGGCTATCGATGGAAACCTCCCCGTCAACGCGTTCCTGATCAGCCTGCAGGGGCTTGCGAACAGATCCGCCCCGCGCCTCTATTTCGTCTACCCCGAAAAATGGGATTTCCTCTACACACCGACGGTCCTCGACTACTACAGGGAAAAGCGGAACTACACGTTCACGGAGCTGAAGACACCCGAAGCCGCGCTCAGGACGTTCCGGGGATCGGTGAAGGGGTACGTGGTGTGGGACAGAGCTGTCCGCACATCGCTCATCGTCGCCTTTACGGCTGCAGGCCTGGAGAAGGCTGTCGTCGTCACCGCCGAACAGATCCCCCTGGCGGAGCGCGAAGGACTGAAGTGCCTGGCCGATTTCAGGGGGAAGTTCACCGGGATGAATGATGTCGCAATCCATGCCTGGGCGTACGACGAGTACTGGAAGAGGTGCTCACGCGATTATGTCGTGTGGATGGGAGGAGAGTCGGGGAAGATCATGAAACCGGGCGTCGCGGATTTCGGGATAGCCCGCGAGGCCTTCTTCACGGATCTCTCAACGCTGCCGGCCGACACGGCCGAATTCACGCTGGCGGACAGGATCATGGGGGGGATGAAACCGCTCTCACTTGTGATGGGCTGGCACTCGTATGCCAAGGACAAGGAGCGGGATTTCGTCCGCCTTGCATCGCACCATGTGCTCCGTGTGGAGGGCCTTCACACGCTTCCCAATATGAGTTTCTCCTCGCTCACGCCGGCATCGAAAGGCTTCGTCTGGAAGAACAACCACAACGTCGTCGCCGGAAGGAAGTACATCCCCGAAAACAAGACGTACATCGCTCTCGTGCAGACCGACGGGATGGGGCTCGGAGCCTGGTTCAAGCCCGGGAGGGGCGTAATCCCGTGTGCCTGGGAGGTGACCATGAACTGGGAGTGGCTGGCTCCGGCGATGCTCGAGTACTTCTACGGGATGGCAACCCCGAACGATTATTTCGTCGGCGGGCTTTCCGGTCCCGGATACATGTATCCGAAAGCGATCCCCCCTTCCGCCCTTCCGGAGGTGGTGGCGATGACGCGCCGGATGACGCGGGACCTCGATCTCCCCGTGTTTGAATTCATGGACTACTCTGAGGGTGCGACTGTCGAAGGGAACAGCGACCTGACAAAGGAGATCGTCGACGCCTACTATGCGGGGATGCCCGAGGCGACAGGGTTCATCAACGGCTACGCCCCCTCGTACACGTTCGCCGTGCGGGACGGGAAACCGCTCGTATCATACGATTACTACCTGTCCGAATCCCGCCCCGAAGCGGACGCCGCAGCAGACCTCAAAGAACTTGCCTCTGTGAACCCGAAGCGCCCGTATTTCCTTCTGGTCCACATCCGCGAATACAGCGACCTCCAGCGGACAAAGAAGATACTCGACAGGCTCGGGCGCGGTTTCGAGGTCGTTCCCCTCGACGTGTTTGTAGAGCTTGCGGGACGGTCGCCGACATTTGAAGAGCGCTTCCGGACGGAGTGATCGCGCGGCCCCTGCCGTACGTCCGGCTCATTCAATGTTTCACGATCAGGTAGATCCATTCGGCGCTCACATCCGCTCCCGTTGAAAGCGTGATCCTGTTGACGTCCCGCAGGGACCGCGGATCGACGTCAAATTCCAGGGCATGCGAAACCGGCGGAGGCACGTACAGCACTTTGCGCGGCACGACGAGCGGACTGGAAGGATGCACTCCGCGCCCGAGCCTCACGCCGTTGAATGTCACATCCAGGCTCCCCTCCGCCGTGCTCCAGGCGCATTCGATGCGCAGCCGGATCCCCGCCGGGAGGACCGGCTCTCGTGTATCGAGCGTCACCGTTGCCGGCCTCCCCTTCCGGATCCGCAGCGGAAGCGGGGCGGGAAGGCTCACGCGGGGGACCGGATATTTCGCCGCCGACAGCGTATACACCTTGTCCATCCGGCTGAGTGCGGAAGGATCCGCGATGTCGTGGAAGACCGAGAACGCGGGTTCCTGCCCCCCCTCGCGCGCGCAGAAATAGTTAAACGAATACATTCCGTCCGCTCCGTGCCCGAAGAAGATCGCCGATGCGGCACGGATCTCCTCCACGGTCATCATCCTCTCCCCGCTTGTGAACTCAAAACACGCGTACAGGGGGATGAGCCCGCACGATTTTCTGAACTCCCCCAGATGCATGTCAGGTTCCGTGGATAGGAACGGCGCGACAGTCACGAAATCGACAAGCCCCCGGCCGCACCAGGCAGCCGGATCCAGGCCGACGTACGCGCAGGCCGCGAGCGACGAGGGGACACGGACGGCAAGCATGATGGGTATCCCCCTCCGGAGTCCTGTTTCCCGCGTCATCGTCCGGACCCGTTCGACAAACTTGGTCATGATACCGGCATACGACTCCATCTTCGCGGAATCACCGGGAAAGTAGTACGGGAACCTCATGAAATCGAGCTCGAGCCCGTCGATCGGATAGCGTTCACAGAGCTCACGGAGGAGCGCGAAGTAGTACTCCCTGACCGAAGGCTCCGCGTAGTTGAGTGCGAAAGCTCCCCAGCCGGCATACCCTCCGACACGGTACTCCGGGTGACTCCTCCAGAAGTCACCGAGGAGAGGACTGCCCGGCTTGTCGACGTCGTGGAGCTCATTCATGCGGACGCTCAGGAACGCTTCCATGCCCCGGAGCCTCGCCCGGTCCACAATCATGCCGGCCGGGTCGAGCGTGTCTTTCAGCAGCGCCCGGAGGTTGTCGCTGAAATGCTTCTCCATCGAGTCCCGTTCCGTCGGAATGGAGCCCGGACTCCGGGGGAAGTCGTAGGAGAACATCCCCGCCTCCGTCCCCGGGTACACCACGTTCTGGCACGGGTTGGGATTGAAAAGAAACGTCGTCACCCCGGCGGCGGCAACCTCGTCGACACAACCGTAGACATCGTCCGGCGAGAGGGTCCGCCGCCAGAAGATGTTCGACCCGTCGCTGTTATACAATGTGCGCCTCCGGAGGGGCGGGGGCGGGGCCCCTGCGCCTTCACCGAGGGGGGCAACGTCCAGGATTTTCTCGAAGGGGATCGGCACGAATCCCATGGCGGCGGTCGATCCGGGGCGGAACCGGAAATCTCCGCCGGAGGCATCCTGGAATCCGGGGTCGGCGATGCGCGAATGAGCGTCGTTCCCCTTTGACTGCCATGCGGCGAATGAGAGAGTGTCGAACCGGAGTGAGTCACTTCCCCGGTACCAGTAGAGATTGTGATCGAAAACCATGTTCCCTCCCCCCGCGTTCCCCCCCAGGAACTGTCCCCCGTCCCAGAGAACGATGTTGTGTTCAAAGGCGAAGCTTGTATGATTTTCATAGCGCGAGCGCAGGACCTGGAGATCGCGTCCGAATGCGAGTACGTTGTTGCAGAATTTGTTCTCCCTGCCGTAGTGCTGATGAAACCCCCCGTGGGTCGTTCTGTACACCAGGTTTCCCTCGGCCGTGATGTGCGTTGTTCCTTCGTCGAAGTAGATCCCCCAGCCGCCGTAGCGGTACCCTGCAATGTCGTGGAATATGTTGTTCCGGATGACGGTCCCTTCCTGGTTCCCGAGGGTGTAGATCCCCCCCATGTCGCTGAGGATCGGGCCGTCTCCGTCCGAGAGGACCCCGATGTGATGGACATGGTTCATCGCCACGATGTTCGCCTGGGCAAGCGCCGGCCCGTAGCCCCAGGTCCAGCCGATGGAGATCCCCGAGTAGTAGAAATCGTGAATCTGGTTATGAAGAATGCGGTTCATTCCGCTCTGCCCGATCCAGACGCCGACGGCGCTGTGGAATATGCGACCGCCGTCATGAATCCGGCTGTCGACGACCGTGATCCCCGATGTCCGCTGTTCCGCCCTCTCTCTGATCACGGTTTCGCCGATCCTGATCCCCCCGGCACCCAGATCAAAAAGATCGCACCGGCGGACGATGTCCTCCCTGCATCCTTCTCCGAATTCGATTCCGTATGTCCCCATATGGGAGAACGAGCACTCTTCGAACACACAGGAACGTGCTCCCCGTGCAACGACAGCGGCCGAAACCCCCGTGGCTGCCTGGGGAAACCCTCCAGGTTCGACGCGGTGGGCATCCGGAGCGGGGGGGAAATACCAGCCGGCATGCGAAAATGTTATCCCGCGGAAGGTCACGTGTGAAACAAACTTCCCCGAATCCGGACTTCCTTCGATGCGGAGTATCGTCGAGAGGCCGGACACGACAGATTCGACCGATCCGGCCGATTCCCCCTCCCGGGGGACATAGTAGATCACTCCCCCGGCACTCTCGGCGAGCCAGTCACCCGGTTCCGCGAGAGCACTCCTCACATTGACGAAGTAGAAGAGATCCCCCTTCTCGAGCCTGAACATGCTCCTCCTGCCGAACCTGAAGAGGCTCGAATCGGGGTCGAACCCGGCAACAGGGAGCCTCGATTCCACCCAGCGGTTCATCACCACTCCCTCGGAGTTCAGAAATCTCTCCCCCGACGGGAGGTCACGCCCCGCCGCACGGAACTCGGTCTCCCCTTCGAGCCAATCTGTCTGCACCGTCACTCCCGGGACGGATTCCACGGCCAGGTATCCTTTCCGGGGATACCGCGACTGCAGGGATCGCCGGCCGTTCACCCAGAGTTCGTGTATGCCGGCTCCCCCTTTTCCCCCTGGAGGAATCACCCCTCTCCACACGCGGCGTCCGTTCAGGTCGGTCTCTTTCCAGTCGCGAATCAGCGCCCCCCCGCTCAGGACGGGTGTTTCCCCCTCCTCGGCAGCGTAGGTGACAGTGTGCGCGGCAGTCCCTCCGTCATCCGGGCGGAGGACGAAAGGCCGCTCCATGATGTACAAGCCGCCGCGCAGGTGAACCGCGATGTCCTTCGCCTCACCCCCCGGTCCGGACCTGATGCTCCGCACAGCTTCCCGGGCCCTTTCGAGGGTTCGGAAGGGTTGTTCACGCGTGCCCCGGTTCCCGTCGTCTCCGGACGGAGACACGTACACGATGACGCCATCTCCCCCGGTCGCACCAGAAACTCCCCGGGCTAGAAGGAGAACAAGGATTAAGGATCGGGTGCTCATTGGTCTCTGCTCCCCCGTGTGCGGTTCATTCCAGCACGGCCTCGAACATCGCTCGGATATTCGCCGGGGGAATATCCGCAAGTATGTTGTGAACCTGCTGGAACACGAATCCTCCCCCCGGCGAGAGGACACGGATCTGCTCCCGGACATGCCGGCGCACAGAGTCGGGCGTCCCGCCGGAAAGAACGGTCTGCGTGTCACAACCGCCTCCCCAGAACACCAGCGCATCGCCGAAGTCTCTTTTCAGTCCCGCGGCTTCCATCCCGCGGCATGAGATCTGAACGGGATTGATTATGTCCAGCCCTGCGTCGATCAGGTCGGGGAGGAGCTCCCGGACGCCTCCGCAGCAATGGAGCATGACTTTGACGTCGGCAAGTTCCTTGGCCCGTTTCCAGAGGCGTTCATGCCGGCTCTTGAAGTATGTGCGGTACATCGCCGGTGACATCTGCGGGCCGGTCTGCATCCCCAGGTCATCGCCGAAGTTCACGACATCGATGTAAGGTCCGACCGCACTCAGGAACTCTTCGAGGTTCCTGAGATGGATCTCAACGAGGTTGTCGAGGAAGTCATGCGTGGCGGCCGGATTTTCCGCCATGAGCAGGAAGAAATTGTCATTCCGGTAAAGAAATTGCCCCGTCTCGAGGAGGTTGCCACCGAACAGGCCGACGATCGCCCGCGTAGTGCTTCCGCGGAGTCGCCTGGCCCCTTCCGCGAGTATCTCCTTCCTCTTTGGGCCTGATGCCAGCGGGCCGGGAGGCGATTTTATCATCCCCCACATGCATTCACCGAAGGCCTCTTCGATTCTCCGGTGATCCGGTACCCCCTGGGCAAAAGGATAGTATGTCTGCTCAAAGTAGAGCGCCCCGTCAGGCATCTGTGCGATGATCCGGCCGGTCCCTGATCGAATAATCCAGCGCGTCCCGTCCCGTTCAGGCTTTACCCAGACCGGGATCTTGCAGGGGGTCCCATCGGGGAGGACCCAGTCAGCCCAGTCTTTCTCTTCGAGCGCGAACGCGCGGCCAAGCTCCGTGGTGTCAACCGAGAAGAGATCGAGCACGTCCTCATCGACGATTGCAATCTGTTGTATGGGCTCGTGAAGGCGGATGGGACGCAGGGGGAGTCCGAGGAACGATCTGAGCTTCGCGTACGCGATCCCCGCAATTCCCGAGGAATGGTGTCCGGCGAAATCGATCGGCACACGGTCCCCTTCTCTGTGATCAAGCGCAGCGAGAACGCGTTCTCTATGTGTCATTGTAGTTCTGTCGAAGTGTGGGTGACCGGGTGTGGACGATTCACCCCAATGTACTGAACCGGGCAGGGAAGATCAAACAATCCGGGGCCCGATTTGAGGTTCTCCCGCCAAAGTGCTTCATTGGATGAAGCACGCTCCACCGATTCCCGATCAGTATGGAGTCCGCATGCGCCGGACAATGGCGTTCCCGGGCGTTTCCTTCACGATTGCTTCACTGTTCCTTTCCGCGCGCGGGATGGCCCAGGAAGCCAGGCCGGTACTCCCCACGGAGCAGCAGGTCCGCTGGGCTGACGCCGAGGTGGGTGTCATCATCCACCTCGACATCAACGTGTTCGCTCCCGGGTCATTCGACTATGCCCGCAGTGAAACCCTTCCTCCCCTCGCACTTTTCAATCCCTCGAAGCTGAACACCGACCAGTGGCTCGTCTCGGCCAGGAATGCGGGCGCGACCTACGCGGTTCTTGTGGCAAAACACGGAACAGGGTTCTGTCTCTGGCCCACACGCTCGCACGGTTACCATGTTGGAAAGACGCCCTGGCGGAGTGGAACGGGGGATGTTGTCCGCGATTTTATCTCATCGTGCAGGAAATACGGGATCAGACCGGGCCTCTATTACAACACCAATCTCAACACGTACCTGGGAGCAGGGCCCGGGGGGCTCCCCGGCGCAGGGAAGCGGGAGGCATACAACAGAATCGTCATCGACCAGCTCACGGAGCTCTGGACACATTATGGGAGTCTGTCCGAGATATGGTTTGACGGGGGGGTCGTTGCAGATTCATGCGGGGGGATCGCAGAGGAGGTCCGGCGAATGATACGAGAGTACCAGCCCGGCGCAATTCTCTTCCAGGGCCCCCCCGGCTCAGGCAACCTGATCCGCTGGGTGGGGAATGAAGACGGGAGAGCCCCCTATCCCCACTGGAGCCGTGCCGATCTCGTGGCTTCTTCTACCGGCGCATTCAGTGTCACTGATACGCACGGGAATCCTGAAGGGAAAGTCTGGTGCCCCGCCGAGGCGGACTTCCCCGGGAGGAGGCAATCGGCGTGGAACGGGGGCTGGCTCTGGAAGGGGGGGGAAGAGACTCAGGTCTTCCTTGCCCCGGAGCTGCTGGACCGGTACTATACAAGCGTGGGGCGGAACGCGAACATGCTGATCGGGATGGTGATCGATACATCGGGGCTTTTCCCCGCGCCCGATTCCATCGCGTTCGCCGGATTCGGGAGCCGGGTCAGACGGATATTCGAACGCCCTCTGGCCCGCAGGAGCGGGTCAGGAGCAGTGCTGAACCTGAGTCTGGCATCGCTTCCCGTCAGCGTTAATCATGTGGTCCTCTGCGAGGAGATTGCCCGGGGAGAGCGAATCAGGAGTTTTGAAGTCCAGGCGCTTGTGAAAGGAGAGTGGCTCGCCGTCTGTGCCGGCACGTCGGTGGGACACAAATTCATCGGCAAATTCGACGAGGTGGAGGCCTCATCCCTCCGGGTTCGGATCACAGCATCAGGCGGGGAACCGCGTCTGAAGGAGTTCTCCGCATATTTCGCCAACTGAGAAAGACACGATGAAATACGTCAGGATTTTCTTTGCGTTCGCCGGCGTTGCTCTTCTCGCCGTACAGTTCATCCGCCCTGCGAAAAACCATTCTCAAGAGCCTCCCGGGAGCGGCATACAGTCCGCCTTCCCGGTCCCGGGGCATGTCCTGCAGACATTCAGGCGGTCATGCTACGATTGCCACAGCGACAGCACGGTGTATCCCTGGTATGCGGAAATCCAGCCCGTCGGGTGGTGGCTCAATTCGCATATTGAGGGGGGGAAGCGCCGGCTCGACTTTGACCGGTATGCCACGTACCGGCCGATGCGGCAATACAGGAGATTCAAGGATATCATAGAACAGCTCCGGCAGGACGAGATGCCGCTCGGATCATACCTTTTCATACACAGGTATGCCCGGCTCACTCCGGATGAGAAGGAAGAGGTGATCCGCTGGAGCGGTACGATGATGGATTCGATGCGGGCACATTACCCGATCGACAGCCTGGAAAGGAACAGGACCGACCCCCGCAGCAGCAGATGAGGGTCAACCCTTTCCCCCGAAGACGACAAATATCGAAGCGAACGATTTCAGCGAAAGCCGGACGCGGACGCCTGCGTCGCCCCCCTTTTCCCGGTCGACGGCATGTTCCGCTCCCGTGACGGGATCCAGCAGGACGGGCTGACCGGCTTCCCGGAACGTCCCCATCCCCTCGTATTCCCGTGATGAGGTGTTGACAAGGAAAAACGCGGTCTCGTTCTTCCCCTCGATCCTCGCACAGAGGATGTCGGGGGTGGCGGGGGCGAGATGACACTCCGGGGGGACGCGGGATTTCACAAGGTAGACCAGAGGGGGTGCGTCCGGCGTGGAGCCCCCGAGCGAACCGTCGGCCCGCATCTTCTCCGTCATCGAGCGGATCCTGGCGTCGTTCTCCGGTCCTTCCGCAGCATATTTCGGCAGGAGCGCGTGAGCGAATACCCCACCTCCCTTCTCGGCGAACCGCGCGATCGTCTCCATCGTCCCGACACGCAGCGTATCCATGGGCGGGAGAATGAGGACCTGGTAGCGCCGCGCCTCCAGGACGAGCGTGGTCCCGTCGATGCGGGCTCCCGAAAAGCTCCGCTCATCGACGATGTCGAAATCGATCTGATGCTGGAGGAGCGTGCGGCAGAGATCCGTGAAGGCGGCGTCGATGAACCGGACATCCGGATTCGGGTGAGGTTCGTACATCGACCGGTTCGACGGGGTAAAATGGGCCCAGACGGAGCACATGGGATGGAGCACCGCAACGCGCGACCCGATGGTTCCCCCGCTGAACATGTAGTTCAAGCGGGCCGCATAGTCCGCGTATCTCCGGAAGTGTGCAGGGGAGAATTCCCCGGGACCGGCTTCCTTCTCGGTGCCTGCCGCGGCGGGATACATGGAGACGAGGTCGGTGACTCCGAGCGCGTAAAGGATGCCGGCGGTGCTCTGCATCTGGGCGATCGTGGCCGGCTGGTGTTCCATCTGGCCGAAGAAGTCGCTGATCTCGCACATCACCCGGCGCTTTCCCTGGAGCCGGGCCGCTGAGCCGGCGACGGTGGGCACGAGGAAATAGAGCTGTTTCATGATCTTCCCCGGATCGGAGAGGATCATGTCGATCCCGGGGATGTCGAATTTCCGGTAGCAGGAATAAGGATCGCCGTCAAAAACCGTCTGCCACACGAGCGTCTCCTCCCCCAGGAGATGGCCGCTGGAGGACACCCCGTGGGCGCGGCACCATGACTGTATCTGACCGAAATAGTTTTCAGCACAGAGATCCGCAATCACCTCGTAGAAGTCGCACCGGATCTTCCTGTCGATTTCCCCGGTGTCGGCAAAGAGGCTCTCCCTGAAGGCCATCAGGTCGTACCCTTTCCGGGACTTGAAGATCTCCGGGAGATCCGGATGCCAGGGAAGCGTCTCCGGATATTTCCTTCCTTTGGGAATATACGCGGAGATCAGGGAGGGCTCATCCGTGAAAAAGGCCTCCACGTACTCTCCTATCGGGTGGAGGGCGCGTTCATACCGTTCATGCGTTGCAGCGATGAACGTCGAAGCGGCGGCCGGTTCCAGAATATTGACGTAATGGCGCTTCTTGTAGAAGTTCTCCGTGGCATGCGTGGCCTCGTACAACGGCGTGACAGAGTATCGCCCGCTCCCCTGTTTCTCTTTCAGGCGAATGAGACCCTGTGCTTCTGCAGCCGGAGCCTCCTCCAGCACCAGCCCACCCGCCGTGCCGCTCGGGTAGCCTTCTTCGTCATATATCCACACGCGAAGTCCCATCTCGTGCGCGATCCGGACACCGCGGCGGAGAACCTCCCACGCTTTCTCATCGCGCAGATAGTCCTTCAGGCTGACGTTCGTCATGAGCCCCCCCGCACCCGCATCAAGGAGATACCGGATCTTTGCGCGTATGGCCTCTTCGCTCGGCCCGCACCATTGCTCGAAGGATGGGATGGTCTGGATGAGGCGGCAGGAATCAGGAGGGGCGGCAAACTGAGTGGTCATTGTCGTACCTTTACAAGGCTTCAAATCTGCTGAAGATTCCCGTCAGATGCAAACTGTCGTTCCAATGGAGACTCACCGGGGCAACGAGACTGTCGGACGAAATCCGTATATTGGCACACTCTCTTCCCACAACGCAACGTGCATCCATGCCGACAGCCCGCAACAATCTGATGCTGGCCCTCCTTCTCGTCCCCTGGGGTTACGGCGCCGCTCAGACGTCCCGCTGGGTGGACTCAACGCTTTCATCGCTGAGTCTCGAGGAGAAAGTCGGACAGCTCTTCGTGGCCGAACTCGTCCCTCTGTACACAAACGAGGATCACCCGGCGTACCGCTATGCGCTGGACATGGTACGACAATATCATGTCGGCACATTCATACTGGGAGGGGGGAGTGTTCTCGACATACCGATAATCACGAACAAACTTCAGAACGCCTCCCGCGTGCCCCTTCTCATCAACGCCGATCTTGAAGCGGGAATGACCTACACGCATCCCTGGCGGTTGTCCCGCGGGTGGACGGAGCGGCTTCCCCGGTATATCGCCGGCGGAGGCACGCAGTTCCCCTCGCAGATGGCGATCGGGGCGACCGGCGATCCGGCCTACGCCCACGAGCTCGGCCGGATCACCGCATTGGAGGCGGGCGCGATCGGGATCCACTGGAGCAATTCACCGGTGGCCGACGTCAACAACAACGCTGACAATCCCATCATCAATACCCGCTCGTACGGCGAAGACCCGGCGCTTGTCGCATCGATGGTGGAGGCCTATGTCCGGGGAGCACAGTCCGAGCGGATGATCGCGACATTGAAGCATTTCCCCGGGCACGGGGATACACGGGAGGATTCGCACATGGGACTCCCCTCCCTCCCGTTCACTCTCGGGCGTCTCGATTCCGTCGAGCTGGTCCCCTTCCGGGCCGGGATCGCCTCCGGCGCCAGAGCGGTCATGACCTCCCACCTCGCGCTCCCGCAGATCGATCCTACGGGTCGCCCCGCGACCCTTTCACGCCCGGTCATCACCGGGATACTCAGGACGCGGCTCGCCTTCGACGGGATCGTGATAACCGACGGGATGCGCATGCAGGGAATTACCGATCATTTCTCTTCGGCGGAGGCCGCAATCAATGCGATCGAAGCGGGGGCGGACGCGATACTTGCCATCGCCGACATCGACAGCGCGTTCAGGGGAGTCGTCGCCGCTGTTCGTGCGGGACGCATTTCCGAAGAACGCGTCAACATATCCGTGAGAAGGATACTCGCAGCCAAAGAGTGGGCGGGACTCGCCCTCAAGCGGACCGTGGCGGTCGATTCGATCTTCAGCGTCGTGGGTGCGGAGAGATTCCGGCTCAAAGCCGAGGAGATCTCCAATGCCTCTGTAACGCTCTTCAGGAACGCGGGAAATGTCATCCCCCTCAAGCCGACCGCGTCCGTCACGCTCGTCACAGTGTCGGAGGACCCGCAACCGGGCCTCGGGGTCGATCTTCTGGAGGGAGTGGAGCCTTTCGTCCGGTCCGCGTCGCTCCTCCGTGTGTCCAATGAGACCGGGAGTGAACGGTTCAGGGAGATCAGCGCCTCCGCCGGGAAATCCGACGTGCTCCTTGTCGGCGTCTATCTCTCCGTCGTTGCATGGAAAGGAGACCGCAGTTTCTCGAAGCCGCTGCAGGATTTCCTGGGTTCTCTCGGCCGGTTCCCCGTGCCGGTCATCGCCGTGGCATTCGGGGATCCCTATGTTCTGGGGAAACTCCCCGTCACGCAGGTGGTGATGACCCCCTTCAACGGGACGATTCTCGCCGAGCGATCTGTCGCCGGCGCGATCACGGGGCGGATCAGGATCGCGGGGAGGTCGCCGGTGACAGTCCCCGGACGCTATACGCGGGGGGAAGGGATCGTGATGGAGGCACGCGGAAACGGGAACTGAGAGAGACGGCGCATCGTCGGCGCGAATCGGATGACAGAGGAACAGGCCGGGGCCCGTTCCGGCCTCACCAGCCCGACGGCTGCCCTGCGCCTTTCACCCGCTCGAACTCGAACACCGTTCTGTTATGCTTCCCGTCGATCCGGAGAAACCATCCCTGGCTGAAGTGATCCCTGTCATTGAATGTCAGCGTGAGGTCGTGCATACGCGGGTCACCTCATTGCTCTCTCTTCATCCTGAACGTGACGTTGTAGTCCTTCGGGGATTCGAACGATGGCTCCACGGTCACTGTTTCCTCCGCCGGGACCGACACGTAGTTTTCCATCCTGACCCCGATCCTGTGTTTCCCCGCCGCCACGGTGATCTTCCCCGGGGCCATCTCGCGGCGCATGACGCCGTCCACGACGATTGCGGCGGGTGCAGAAATGTGGTCGAGTGTCGCCTCGATCCGGACCACTCCCTGGAAATAACACCGGATCGTGCTCACCTCCCCGGGGCGCACCTCCACCGGGCAATCCCTCACGACTCCTTTGCTGCTCCGGAATCTCACCGTCCTCCTCCCGGCGGAGACGCCGAAGGTCACCGCCGCGCGCGCGACCTGAAATGGCCCGTTGTCGACCGCTGCTTCCCCTTCGGGGATGGCGATGAGCCTCAGTTGCGATTCCCCGGCCGCCTTCGCGGACTCTCCCGGACCGTGCGCGGCCGCGACATCCCCCCGGTCTGCGACACTCTGCGCCCCTGCCCTGTCCGTCTCCGTGTCCGGTTTCCCGGCCAGGGGATGAGCGAAGGGGCGTAAAACAATAACGAGAGTCCCGAGAAGGAACATCCCCCCGAGAATAGCCGATGAGAGCTTCCAGCCGGAGCGCCTGATCATGTCGTCGGCGCGGGGGGGCGGGAGGTGCCCCGTCCCCTGCGTCGTGGTCATCTCCTGCAGATCGAAACCTGCCGCGCCGGTCCCTCCTTCTGAAAACCGCTGCAGGGCGGAGAGGACTTCGCCGGCGCTCTGGTATCGCCGGGCGACGTCCTTCTCAATCGCCTTCATGACGATCCTCGCAAGATCTCCCGGGAGCGCCGCGTTGATCCTGTCGGGATGCGGTATGAGCCCCTCCACGATCATGTTCGCAATCGTATATTCCGACGAGTCGTTGTTGAACGGGAGGTCCCCCGCAAGACATTCGTACAGCGCCATGCCTGCGGAATAGACATCCCCCCGGTGATCGACCTGCCCCAGGCCCCGGATCTGTTCCGGCGACATGTAGAAGAGGGTGCCGGCGGTCTCCTTGGTCAGAGTCATCCCGTCCGCCGACTGAATTTTCGCGAGGCCGAAATCCGTGATCTTGACGACATCGTCACCGGCGAGCATGATGTTCGCCGGCTTGATGTCCCGGTGAATCACCCCCTCTTTGTGCGCGTGGTCGAGCGCGGCGAACACCTGCCGGAAGATCCGGATGACACGCGGAACCGGCAAGAGGGGAGTTTCGTCGAGCAGATCACCCAGAGTCCTCCCTTTCACAAGCTCCATCACGATGCAGACTCCGTCCGGCGTCTCGAGCAGGCTGAACACAGAGACGATATTCGGATCGTTGAGCTTTGCGAGCGCCCGTGCCTCGGATTGAAAGCGCCGGAGGAATTTCGGGTCCGACGCCGTCACCATATCCATAGTCTTGAGGGCCACATCGCGGTCAAGCACGGTATCATGTGCACGGTACACGACCCCCATCCCCCCGCGCCCGAGCATTTCCAGTATCTCGTATTCGTTGATGACCTTGCCGATCATGCGGTCCATGTGTTCCTTCACCGGTTCCTATCTGAGACTCTCGCAGCACACAGAAAATCGTGCAAACTTACAGGATTTTCACCACAAAAGCCAGAGGGAGGTCAAGAAAGAAAGGCCGGCCGCCGTTGCGGCTAGAACCGGGACTCCAGGACAAGGACATATGTCCTGGGAGGCATGACATTCCCGATCAGTTCAACGTAATTGTGCTGAAAGAGGTTGTTGACAATCAATGAGGCCGAAAGGGGGATTCCTGTGATGGAGAAATCGGCGCCGAGCCTGACGTCCGTCACGTAGATCGGCACCCGCTGATCTCCGTCCGGTATGACGCCCGCATCCACGAGCTCATCGTCGATCCGTTCGATCCTGCTGACGAATCTGAAATCGGCCGATGCGCTCAGCCACCCGATCTTTCCCCGGACATCGCAGTGGAAGATGTGCCGCGGGCGGTATTTCAGAATATCGTTCTCTGTAAGGTCCCGGGGGTACACATACGTGTACCCGAGATTGCACAGGACGCCGTCGTCGAAGAAACTGGCCTGGAAGGAAGTTTCAAAACCCTGGACGCTTGCCCTCGTCACATTTCTCCACTGGATCTGGAGATCGGAGCCCACGACAAACAACCCGGGTTCGATAAGGTTGTCGATATCCGAACGGAACACCGCGACGTCGATCGATCCGAAGTCGCCCAGTGATTGCGATACCCCCGCTTCGTATGATTTGCTCCGTTCGGGCTTCAGATCTTTGTTCGGGACGGCGAGCAGCCCCGTCGACCCCGCCTCCACGAACGCCTCGGGCAGAGAGGGAACTCTGAATCCTTCCCCGAAGGAAGCACGAAGGGCCGTCCCGGCTGCCGGCTTGTACAGGAGCGCAACCTTCGGGTTGATTTGACCCCCCTCCCCCGTGAGCCCGACGGTCTGAAGGTCGAACCGCGCACCGAGCGTCAGCGTGAGGTCGTCGAGGGGCTTCAGCTCGTCCTGCGCGAAGAGTGCCAGTCCGCCGATCCGGCGGTCGCCGAACATGTCCCCGCCGATCAGGTCGATGTTGCCGTCCACCCCGCACGTCAGCGTCTGGGATGCGCCAAGCAGGAGAGTTGAGAGGGCTTCGACACGGGCCCCGTCCGAGAGCGACTCAGTCCGTTCCGGATCGCCGCTCTGCTGGAAACCCCAGTCATTGTGGTACCACATCGCTTTGACGGTAAACAGGAGATGATCCGAAAACGGGGTGTTGTAGAGCCCGCTCAGGAAGTATCGCGTGGACTTGATATTGTCGCTCTGATGGTTCAGCGGGGTGATGAGCGCCGAATCGACGTTCCGCCAGAACAGGAATTGCCCCATGAGCTGGTACGCCAGACCGAAATTAAGCGTCACGGAGCCGGACGAGGAAAAGTCCTCCCGCGTCTTCATGAGGAAATTGTACCGCCTCCGGTAGTCGTTCTGGCGGTAGCCGTCGTCCGTCTGCCGCGAAAAGAACACCGACACGCCGAGGTCCCCCACCCTGCGCATGTGGCTGAATGACTGGCCGTTGAAGAAGCGGGATTTGTCCGACCAGTCCCATTGCCCGTAGGCTGGTGAGTTGTACATCCCTCCGTATGTCCTCACGGTTGTTTCCGGGATCTCCGGAATCGGCCTGGTGATGATGTTGACCACCCCCCCCAGTGCGTTCGACCCGTACAGAGCCGAGCTGGCTCCTTTGACCACCTCGATCCGGTCTACCTGCCCCATCGGGATCGATTCGAAATTCAGCTCTCCCGTGTCGCCGGCGAGGAACGGGATGCCGTCAAGGAGCATGAGCACGCGGCTCCCGGCGCCCAGACTGTACCCGCTGGACCCGCGGATGTTCACCTGCGTCCCCGTCATGTTCACCCCGGGGATGTAGCGGAGTGCATCTTCGAGCGAGGTCGAGTTCCGCTCCCTGATCTCCGCCGCGTCGAGCACAGAGATGCTCACGGGAACATCCTGAAGCGATTGTTCCCTCTTCCCTGCCGTAACCACAACCTGTTCAGACTGAATTGCACTCTGTGTCATCGCCACATCGAGCACCGTCTCCTTCCCCTCTTCCACACTCACGTCCGGCCGGATCTCCCGGAGGTATCCAACGATCGAAAAGACGAGAGTTCTCCTCCCGGCGGGGACGTCACCGATGCGGTACTCGCCGCGCACATTGGTCGTCGTGCCTCGCACCGTCCCCTGAAGCCGGACATTCACGCCGGAAAGAGCTCCCCCTTCGCCCCGGGCGGTCACCCGCCCCGCGAGGGAGCCCCCTGTCCCGGATGCGGACGAGCAGAAGGCAAGAAGAGACAGGAGGAGTATGACGCCGGGTCTCATCGCCATGGCTTCGGGGGTGGGTTGTGGAAATCCACCCGGAAATCGATCCCCGGGATGACGTGATGAAGGATGACGCGTACGGGGGCAGGGATGAATGAGCCGGAGACCGCCGGGTACACACCGACCGGCCTCCAGTCGGCCAGGACGTTCGGCCCGAATTGCTGGGCGACAATGACGTAGTCGTAGTTCCTGACCTGGAGGTTCGTCCCGTCGGAAGTGGTGAAGGCGTACGGCAGGCTGTCGACGAATGCCGGGAATTTCGTCCCTATCGCGGGCCAGACCGCACCGTGCCCCGCCAGGAGAGTGGCGAGAATTCCCGCACTGTCGCTCGGGTAGGCCTCGAAGACAACGATGCGCATGTCGTGAACGCTGTCAGCCGAAGGCCAATTCTTGAAGCGGATCATGCCGCTGAAGCCCGAGGCTCCTGCAAGCGGCCCGAGCTCGGAATCACATCCCGCACATATCAGGAGCAGTGCTCCGGCAAGGACTCTCTTCATTCTCCCTCGACCCGTTCGCGGCACTCTCAGGCGACCCCGATTTCCGCATGTCCGGCGGAGGGCAGACGCGACCGGGTGAATGCGAGTTCACACGAGAACATCATTACGCGGAGAAACGAGCGGCACCAGATGAACGCCTGTTGCACGATGAACACGAGGATGACGCGCATGCTGGAATTCATTTCCAGAACCTCCGCCAGGAGGAGGAAGAGGGCGAACAGGCAGAGCGTGAGGGAGGCCATCACGACCTGGAGAGCGATCGCTCCCCAGGCGTTTCTCGCGAGGAAAGCGATGGATCTCCCGAGAGTCCTCAGCATCGACCTGGAACCCGTGCTCACCGTCAGCACCCGTGCGTAGTCCGAGGCCATCACGACCAGCATGAGCACCGCACCCGAGACGACCGCCGCCGCGGCAAGTCCTTCGATCACGGGGATCTCGGATGTGCCGTTCCGGGACAATGCTTCGAGGAGCAGTCCCGCAATCGCGATGAGCGCAAAGCCCGCAAGGGCCGTCATCACGCCCGTCAGCACGAGCAGCCTCAGAAACCTGAAAGCGTATGTCCCGCACCCCAGGAGGAATTCACGGAGCGAAAACGATGAACCGCTCCCGAGCGACACCAGAATGCCGCCGGAACCTGCGGCATTGACCGCGACGGAGAGGAGCGTCATGAACAAAACGACCTGCCAGAGCGCCCCTATGGCATAGCCGCGAGTGCGCAGAAAATCAAAGAACAGCGTCATGTCAAAATCCTTCAGCAGAGGTTCCAGCGAGCCGGCGCCGGGGAGGCCGGCGACGAACGCCCTGAACGCAAGCGCGACCACGGATGCGAACACGAGATTCGTCCCGTAGAGCGCCGCAACCAGAGGAACGTTTCCTGCTGTTTCGCGGAACGCGCCGCGGAAGAGACCTATGAGGGTCATGATGAGGCCTCTGCGTCAGGCGATCGTGGCGGCGAAAAGGAATATGTTCTGAACCCAGAAGAGGACTTTTACGGCGTATTTCCAGATCGCGCCTCCGGGCGGCCTGGTGCTCCTGACGTTGTTCGTCAGATTGACATCCAGCATGATCTTCCGGCCGGGGTCGACGGCCGCCCGGACAACTCTTCCACTATAGCGGTACTGTGTGGTCTTGGCGATCCCGTCCCATTCTTCCCTCACTTCCCGCCCGTCATCGAACCAGACGGCCACCTCAACAGGCAGGCGGACGTCCCCCGGCCTCCCCACGGTGACAATGGACTCGAACATCTCAGGGGCGCCTCCGGCCTTCAGCTCACCGGCATGCGCCTGACCGCTGTCCCGGTCAGCGATTCCTCTCCCGGGAGTCGCCGCATTGACGGCGATCGACGTCAGCTCAAAATCGCAGACGCCCGTGCCGTACAGAACCTGGTCAAAGAACCAGTTCATATCGCCTCCGTATCTGCTCCCGCAGATCGCCGGGACCGTGCTGTTGACCACCGAGACGAAGTCCTTTCCGCACGGGTGTCTGAACTTCCACCGGCGGAAATATGTCTTCATGACAGAGTCCATCGCGGGCCTCCCGATCAGGCCTTCAAGCGTTGACAGGACAAGGGCCGTCTTGCTGTATGTGAGAGCACCGTACGAGCCCAACGGAAACTTCCACCCCGGTGTTGTGATCGGAGCGATGCCGGGATCATGCATGCCGGTGAACCCGATCCGGGTGAATTCCAGATCGCCGAAATGACAACCGAAGAGATCCAAAGCGGAGCGCTTAGCGCCGTACAGTGAATCCATGATCCTCGTCTCATAGTATTGCGTGAACCCCTCATCCATCCACGCTTCTTCGAATTCGTTGGTCGCCACCATCCCGTAAAAATACTGATGCGTAAATTCGTGTATCGTGACAATCTCGGGCAACCTGACCCCTTCCGGCATGAGACTGAGAGGCTCGATGGTGAAGAGCTCCGGGTACTCCATCCCTCCCGCCTCCCCTGCCCCCCATGCCGGGTCGACGATCGTCAGGCAGGAATAGGGGTACGTTCCCACGCAGTCGTTGAGGTACCCGAGTGCCGCCCTGGCCGAACGCAGATACCGCCCGGCCTCGCCGGCATGCGACGGCTGCATCAGGGCCCGGAGCGACACATGCCGCCACGTGTCGGTCACTTCGACGTAGAGCGGTGACGCTGTCCACGCGAAATCGTGGACGTCGCCTGCGTGGTAGGAATACGTGACGGTGCTGTCCGGATTTCTCTTTTCACCGCGGCGCTCCCCCGTGGCACCGACGATGAATCGGTCGGGGACTGTCATTGCCACATCATAGACGCCGAAGTCCGCATAGAATTCCGTCACGGCGTGAAACTGGTGGCAATTCCATCCCCCCGCGGTCGCGAAGCGTACCCCCGCCGGTTCGTAGACGCCGACCTTCGGGAACCACTGCCCGACCATGAAAAAATCCCCGTAATATCCTGTCCGCGCAATGACACGCGGAAGCTGCGCGCGGAACTTGACCGTCAGCGAGATCTTCCCTCCGGGGGGAACGGGCGAGGGGAGCGGCACCCGCAGGACCGTCTGATCCTGACCGTTGCCGTCGTCCGGACTGATGAACGTGCACCGTTCCCGGAGTTCGGTGCCGTCGTCCAGTCTGAGCGAGGGGACATCGATCCATCCCCAGTTCCCCTCCCGGACGGCCGTGCTTCGTCTCGCTCCCGACTCACGCATGAACGTTGATTCCGCGTTCTTGAAGGCGTTCAGGTACATATGAAACTGGAGCTCCTGCACCCCCCCGGAAGAGGGATTGCGCCACGTGAGCCGCTCAGAACCGGAGAGAGTTTTCTCCCTGCTCTCGAGCGTGACGTCGATCGCATACTGGACAACCCGGTCGCTCAAAGCCGGGGCCGAGCCGGAGTACGCCACGGAGAATCCGACGGCCAGGACTGTGAGTGCCAGGAGCGGGGTGACGACGGATGTGCGCATGGCGGTCCGCTCTGTGGGGTCGCACGATTCATGGAAAACTCCTATAAGAAATGGTACGGGGGGCGTAAAATCAAGGCCGGAGGCGAGTGCGGGTTAACGACGGGGGTGAGCGTCTATAACAACCACGAAGGGAAGGGCCCTCTCGTTCCCTCTCTGGAAAGCTCCTCCTTCGGCAGGGATTAGCCATCTTTTCATCCCTCCGGGTGATTACTTCCCGGGACGCATGTTGGTATGTTTGCGTACATCCTGATGATGATGTCAGCGACAATTACGTTATCTCAACAACACACCTTTTCACTCACACACGGAGGTACCGCATGAACACACTCACCGCCAAAGGCAACTGGAAGGAAATAACAGGAAAGCTGAAACAGAAGTATGCCAACCTGACAGACGACGACCTGCTTTTCAAGGAAGGCAAGGAAGATGAAGTGATGGGGAAAATCCAGCAGAAAATCGGGACAACCAAAGAGGGATTGCGCGATCTGATCGCGAAACTGTAGGAAGCGGCAGTCAAGGATCCGCACATGCGACTCGTGCTATACCATGTGCCTTTCCAGGTGCAGCTCCTTCGACCTTCGACGCACTTTCTTGAGGTGATTCACCAACGCATCCATGGCTTTCTGAAATTCATCATCCGTCGATGCAACGTCACAGGCTTCGGCAAATGAGACATCGACAAGTTTCCTTGCGATGCTCCTCAGCCTTTCCTTCGCTTCGTTCTCCACGGAGGCCTCCTTTCGCTATCGCCGGCTGAAAGATAGATGTTCCGTTTCTCATTTCCAAGCACAATGTGCAGCGTCAGGGTCCGCCGGGCACAAACGCCCGGAGACGACGTCACAGATCCAGCGCCCGCCGAATTCCAAGCTCCAGACCCCGCAGCTCGGCCAGGCCTCTCATTCTTCCGAAGAGGGAATACCCGGGATACATGTTCTTTTTGTGTTCATCCGGCAGCATGAGATGGCCGTGGTCCGGACGCATCGGCATGCGCAAGTCTTTCCTCCCTTCATCCTCCCTTCGCTTCTGCTCTCTCAGGAGCGTTCGCATGACGGCAAACATGTCGACATCACCTTCCAGGTGATCTTCCTCGAGAAAATCGCCTTCCGGGTTTCGCGCGACGTTTCGCAGGTGCACGAAATTGATCCTGCCCGCAAAACGTTCCGTCATGGCTGCGACGTCGTTCTGGATCCCTGCCCCGAACGAACCGGTACACAGCGTTATCCCGTTCGACGGTGAATCTACCACATGGAGCAGTCCTTCGACATCCGGCGTATCGCGCACCACCCGCGGGAGACCGAGCAGCGACCGGGGGGGATCGTCCGGATGAATGCCCATCAACACCCCCGCTTCTTCCGCCACCGGGATGATCTCCCCTATGAACTGATGCAGATGCGCACGCAGCTCGCGCTCACCGATCTCCCTGTATTCGTCCAGGGCGGACCTCAATCCCTCCAGAGAATAGGCCTCCAGTGAGCCCGGCTGGCCGAGGAGAACCGTTGCAGCGAGTTGCTCCCTCTGCGTATGCGTCAGATGCTCATAGTGGTCTCTGGCTTCGCTGATCTGTTCCTCGCTGTAATCACCTTCAGCGCCCGGCCTTTTCAGAAGAAATATATCAAACGCCGCGAACGCCCGTGCTTCGAACCTGGTAGTGATGGAACTGTCCCTGAACTGTACCCGAAGGTCAGTTCGCGACCAGTCAAGCACGGGCATGAAGTTGTAGCAGACAGTATCGACACCGCATTTCCCCAGATTTCTGATCGATTCCTTATAGCGTTCTATGAATTGCCGGTAGCGGCCTTTGCGCTTCTTGATGTCTTCATGAACGGGAATGCTCTCTGCCACGGACCACGTCAGTCCGCTGTCTTCGATCACCTTTTTCCTGATCCGAATCTCATCGACGGGCCATACCTGGCCGGCAGGAACGTGATGCAGCGCTGTGACGATGCCGCTCGCCCCGGTCTGTCGTATCTCGCTGAGCGTGATCGGATCATCGGGACCGAACCACCGCCATGTCTGTTCGAGTGCCATACCGCCTCTTCCCCGATCCTTTATTTCGCCCCTCGTTCAAGCTGCAGAATCTCCGCCCCGGCCAGCAGGACCGCTCCCGTCCCGTGAGGGTCATTGGGCGGTGTCGGACGGCGGTAGTAGAATACCAGGTCGTCACCGACACCGGTGCCGGCGCAGACACCTTCGATTTCCCCGTTGGCGCCGATCCTCGACATCACCCCTTCCCATCCGCGGCGCGCAATAGACGCGAAACGAGGCTCGATGTAGCCCCTGTTGACGGCGTGCGCCACGGCGTACGTGAACATGGCGCTGCACGATGTCTCGAGGTATGAATCTCCTTTATCAAGCAGCTGGTGCCAGAGCCCTTCCCCCCCCTGATAACCGGCGATCCCCAGGATATGCTTTCTCAGGAGCGCCAGCAGCGCGGCGCGCTGCGGATGCTTTTGCGGCAGACGATCAAGCAGGTCGACCTGGGCCAGGACGGCCCATCCGTTGGCGCGTCCCCAGAACGCGACACCCGCCTGCCGGACATCTGAATACCAGCAGTGGTGCATGAGTCCTTTCTCTTCATCAAAGAGATACCTGTGGAAATTAATGACCTGCAGGGCGGCATCATCAAAACAGCGGGGATCGCCCGACATTTTCCCCATCCGTGCCAGAAACGAGACGCTCATGTAGAGATCGTCCGCCCACAGCGTCCACTTCTCAGGGAAAGGACGGACGAATGTGTGGTCTTCGAGCCGGTACTGTTTCGTGAGCATGAACTCCGCCGCCTTGTCGATGTACGCCCGGTAGCGCTCCTGGGGATCACAACCGTAGACTTCGATCACACCCGCCCCCATTGCGCCGCAGTCATCCAGCTCTTCCATCAGGAACCGCTGTGCGAAGGGATATTCCCACTTCCCCTGACCCCGGTACCGCTCTTCAAAGTACCGGTAGTAATCGAAGCTGAAGCCGATGTCTTCGCGCGAAAAGCGGATGAACCCCGTGTCGTTCAACACCTCTCCCAGTCTCATCATCGCTATGACGAGAACGCCGTTCCAGTAGCGCCAATCATTGTATCGGCTCTGCAGTCCCAACTGTGCGCCGGCCGGGGCCTGGTCGGGAGACGCAAACCATTTTCCGTTCTTCTGATCCACAAACCGGAAGCCGGCATCCCGCACAACGACATTGGCAACTGCCCTGAGAGAACCCTCGGTGCGGAGCGTATCCTGCGCCGATCCCCGTCCGGAGCAGGCCATGAAGAGGGACAGGACCGGAACAATGAGGTTTGACCTGATCGTCTGTATCATCTGTACACCTCGTCATCGCCGGCGTATTCGAACCAGTCAAAGTATGCCGTGTTTGCACTCGGTGAGCCAAGGGACGTCGCGTACATCGCGTACATGCATCCGACGAATCCTCCTGCGACCTTTGTGCTGAGGAATGCGGCAGGCACGTCTTCCCTGAGCAGATGCCACCCGTCCGGACGAGAACCGCAGAAGAATGCATAGGTATCTCCCCGCGCTTCCACTTTCAGAAGGACCCGCCCCCCGCCCGGATCATCTGCCAATTTCCTCGACGTGATCAGCTCCATGCCGTGCCCGGCTTCATCAACGGCCGCGGATCGGTAGAGCTCAATGACAGGCACACCGTCTTTCAGGGCTTTGCACAGAAAGTAGAAGTGGCGTTCGTTCTGAAATACAAGCAGTCCGGCTTTTTCGCGGTCCGTCACCGGCAGGAAATCAAGCGACGCGCTGGCAGCGCCCCGGGCATGCGGCTGGCGCCAACCGATAAAGCTGGGGTTCGCCGGCTGCGAGCACGTTTCGGGGCGCAATCGCATCGCAACACACCCGGCTCGGTCGGTGAGACTGTACCACTTCTCCCTGGGGGTTCGCAGAAACACCCAATCGCCCCGGAGCCCTGGACCTGCAAACTCATCCCTGAAGACGAAATTGCCGCTGTAGGCGGGCTCTGTGGCCCGGCCGGATGGCTGCACGGGGAGCGCCAGTCTGCTCTTGTTCGACGATCGCTGAAGGATGATGCTCATCTCAGGATCACGAGCTTCTTTGCACTGGTGTAGTCGCCCGCCTGAAGTCTGTAGAAGTATACTCCCGACGCAAGGGACGAGGCATCCAGTGTCACCGCATGGACGCCGGGGTCGAAGGATCCGCCTGCGATCGTCTTTACAGCCTGGCCCAGTGTGTTGAGAAGCACGAGGTGCACGTCTCTGCGCGAGGGGAGCGAGAATTCGATGGTCGTCGACGGGTTGAAGGGATTTGGGTAGTTCTGGGAGAGCAAACAGACTGCAGGAATTCTCCGGGGCTCGTCGACCGAAAGGATCTGATCACCGGTCGTGAAGCTTGCCGTGGCCGAGTACGAGCTCACACCGCTGTCGTTCGATGCACTGACATGCCAGTAATATGTCGTGTTCGCCGTCAGGGGAGTCAACAGAAGAGTTGTATCAGCGATCGTCGAATCCACGAGCGTGGGGGCAAACCTGGCGATTCCCGACACCTGGAGGCGGTACGAAGACGCAAGCGCAGCCGTGCGCCACACCAGGCGCGGATTCCTCGGCTCGCCGGACGTCCCGACGGGTGAGACGGCAAGGGGGGCCTGGGGGGTTGCCATGTACCTGCGCAGCCACTGAAGTGCAGGTCGTTCGGAACCGTTCGAGCGGACGAGATAAGCGTTTGTCTGCCACGTGAGCCCCTGGACATACCCCCAGAGGGTGATACCCCGGACGCCGGGATCTTCCCAGAAGAGAGAAAAATAGGTCTGATAGTTCTGAAGCTGCGTGCTGTCGGCCGGCTCGTTGATGTCAAACTCCGAGATGTACACAGGGAGCCCCGTCGCGGCGAGCCTGTCGAGGTTCGATCTGAGCGTTCCGGGCGAATAGATGTACGGGGATGCGGCACCGGCCGGACTCCTGAATTCAAAATAGTGCCCCTGTATGCCGATCCCATCGATCAATCCCCTCACCTGGAGCGTGTCGATGAGTGCAATATAATTCGTCGTGACGCCGTTGTCCTGAAGGACGTTATACTCGTTCAGGAGGAGCTTCACCCCGTGGAAGAAATATTTCCGCGCCATCTGAAACGCGGTGACGACCCAGTCCCATCCGGTCCTCCCCGTCCCCCCCAGCGCGTTCATATACGACGGGGGGGCGTGGAACGGTTCATTCACGACGTCAACGAACGATGTCGAGCCGTACCTCTGGGCTACCGTATCTATCCAATGGTCCACCGCCGCTCTCTGTCCGGTCGAGTCAAGCGATGTGATCCACGAAGGCTGCTGGTTGCCCCAGATCAAGTTGTGATGTTTGTACGGGAAGGAGTTCGATATGGCGAAGTCGTAGATGTTGTCAAGTGCCGTCCAGCTGTAATTCCCCTGTGAGCCTTCGACGCTCCCCCACTTCCCGGCATTCTCAGGCGTGACCTGATTCCAGTACGTGGTGAAATCAGGGCGCATCGAGGTCATGCTGCTTCCCAGAAACTTGTTCTTCCCCTTCGCCAGGGGTTGTGCGTTGGACCCGGATGGGAGAGAGAGCACCACGCACAGGAAAAGCATCATGACAACAATCGGGCGACGAAGGAGTGTGAATCGTCCGGGCCCCTTACCGGTGCGAGCATCGCGCCTGATCAATCGTCCCCGCATGGCAATTCCTCCCTTCTCTTCATGATAACAATTTTCTCGACGCCGATCGCGCGTCCGGCCGTCACTGGAGCGGAGCGAACGCCCCGGGAAACGGACCCGCGGCCCGGTCCCGGCGGATAAGCCCGGCTATACCCTGCGGCAGGGGCAATCCCGTTTTCGAACCGGGGAACCCGGGCAGAAGTTCATAATGCCCGAGATCCGCGCTCTTGAACAGGGGGCTGTCATAACCGGCAAACGAGCGGCTGTGGACGGAAAACAGGGGATCCACGCGCCGCAAATCCTCCAGTGAGTCAAATCCGGCCTGACGCCGATCTCCCGGGGAAGGGCTCCAGAGTATCAGTGGAGAACTCAACCCGTTGGAGGCCCGGACGGCGACGTTACCGTCGCACTCCTTAAGCACGGGCCGTGGGAGCCGCTGAAAAAGAGAGTCGGGCTGCCAGACATAGAACAGGGGCCTGCCGAAATTCCGATCGCCCGAAAGCAGATTGTTGACAAACACATGGCCGTCCCGTCCCTCGAGCGGGGGTCCCGTGCTCGCATGCCAGCCGAAATGGTCCCCCGCGGCGACTCGCCCGTTCCGTCCGATGCAGGCCACGCTGTTGACAAACGTATTCTGGTATATCCGGACGTTCGCGCTGTTAAGAACCAGCAGCCCGTGGTCGCAATTGACAAAGACGTTCCCGGCGCAGACCGCTCCCTTCGAAATCTCGAAGAAGAAACCGTTCTGGCTCGGCCATACCTGGTCAGTCCGCATCGGCGTGTCGGTCCTCCCGACCCCTTCGATCCAGTTGTCAACGAAGACGCCGTCCACGTTGCCGACGTCGTACCAGATGCCGTTGGAATACGGCAAATCGATCACCAGGTTGTCCCGGCACGTCACCCGGTGGCACTGATTGAATATCTTGACGGCCGCCGGATAGTACCCGGTGATCTTCTCGATGTTGTTCCGGGTGAATATGTTCCCCTCCAGCAGGGCGTCGTTCGAGCCGATGATATAGACCCCCTCGGTCCTCGTATCGCTTACCCTGCAACGGCGGATCGTGAGATTGTCGCCCCGGAAATACCCCGCAACCCTCGAGCAGAATGAGATGGAGCAATCTTCGAGCGTCGCGCCGACAACGTCCGTCCCGTGTGCCGACTCATCGGAAATCCCCTCCGGATCCTTCCCCTCGATCTCAAGCGCGCGATACGCATACTGTGTCAGCGTCAGCCCCCGCAGCGTGTACCCCTTGCCGTCCGATTTCTTCCCGTGGCACTCTGCGGTCGTTCTGAGAAGCGCAACGTCGAATGCCGTGATCTCCACCAGGCGGTGTGCCGGGTCAGTTCCGATATAGACGACGCCCGAGTCGTAATCGATGTGATACGTGTTCTCATCCACCTCCCCCTCCCACCCGACCGCGTGTAAGAGTTTTCCGTCAACGAACACCATGTCGTTGTTGAAACGCCAGGGTGGAGTGGATTTCCCTTCCCGCTTCCGCTGCCACCAGTCAGCAGGCTTCGAGGGGAAGAGGGTGGGCCATTTCGTGCTCCAGAGTCCGTTCCCCAGGCTCTCCCACGCGGCTGCTACGCGAGTGCCTTTCAGCACAGGCTCTTCTCCCAGGTAGGGCTGGATCGTGACGCCCTGATTCACGCGCAGGTCCCCCGTGCGGTATGTGCCGCCGCGCATCACGATCGCATCGCCGGTACGCACCCGCTCGATCGCCGATTCAACCGTCGTGGGCTCCGCGGGCGTCGCACCCGGCCGGTCGGGACTGCCGTCCGGCGCAACGTAGTAGATTGTCTCCGCGCCGCGGGGAAGTGCGTACGATCGGCGGACGGGACCGTACGGCCCGCCGGAGGGGTGTGCCGCGGCGATGCAGTGCAGTGCCATCGCGCCCAGGAGAAGAAACGGGAGACAAATGCAGGTGAGCGGTCCCCGGCCTCGGGAGTCGATCATGTTCATAGCGCATTCACTTCTGTTGATGTAATTTCCCGAAGAAACGCCGGCATCCCTTCGGGTTCATCGCCGGTCACATGCCGTACGGCCGAATCCTGTGATAGCTCTCAGGCGGCCCAAGGTAGCTTGGTTTGAGCCCGCCGCAATCGACGACGATTTTTTCCAGGACGACGCCGGGGTCCACAATCCAGAACTTCAGCGTGTGGACACCGGGAGCCGCCACCAGGTGCGACGTATGGCTGTGGCGCGCGTTGTCCTCCACCGTCCGCGCCCAATCCTGGTTCCGGTCACCGGCGGCGTACTCTTCCGGCACGAGTGTGACGACCTGCGGGCGCTCATCGTCGAGCGATACCGCATAGCGAAGACCCCTGCCGGGGAGGAAATTGAGCGTGGGGCCGAATATCCCGTCAACATCAACCCTGCCGGAGTCTGAGAGATACATCCGGTATTCCAGGCAGGCGGATGTGCTCCCGGGGACTGAAGGCGGGGCGTCGACGGCCGATGTCCCCCTCATCCCGGAGAGCGTATGCCCGTACCCTTCGATTCCGACCCAGCGCGAAACCACGTGCGGACTGTTACGCGTGTAGTGTCCGGCTTCCATCGAGACCACCCCTTCGCTTTCCAGAAATCCGTAGAACGCCGACGTATCGATCTTTCCGGGATCGGAGACACTGACATGGACGTCGACTGTTCCGCCGGCGCCGTTGATATGGACGATCCCCCGGCCGCTCCCGCGCGGAATCCTGGTCCAGTCGATCGCGATCTGCAGTCGCTTCTCCGTCCGAACGTGTCCTTCTTGCGCAGATACATTGATCCAGGGCCTGTCAGCGCGCGCCTCAAATTCAAACGGGGAACTCCCCCTGTTGAACAGTTCGACCGTGCGGGATTGTCTGTTGAACCGGTCGAACGGCGGGAGAGCCGGGTCCGCGACCGCCCCGGGCCAGGACGAATCCGAGCCGTCCACCGCGACGCCTATCGCTCCGGGGACGGGAACGTCGATCTCACGGAGGGGGATCGCCTTCAGGCTGTTTGCCGGCGGATCCTGCCAGCCGGTATACCCCAGATGGGATTGGTCCATGAAGTGATCCCATTTCCCGCCTGCCAGCCTCCGGTTGAACTCCCCCATCAGTGCCGTGTCGGCAGTGAAGAGTGACCGTACTTTCGCCGCCATCTCGTTTGCGGCCGAGCGTCCCTGGCGCGCATACAGTGCGTTCCTCCCGGCACACACATAGAGCTCGTTGACAAGTGCGCTCGCTCTGGCGGGAAAGAGGACGAGCTCGTAAAACGCATCCCGCTCCTTCGCCGGGAGCGTCCGGTATATCGAGTCGGCGCGCGAGGCGACGATGTTGAAATCCGCCACGACTCTCCCGGCCTCGTCGTAGTTCGTCAGGCTGTATGTGGAAGGGTCGAGCAGCTCCGGCTTCCTGCGGCCGTTGTACATGGAGTACTTTGCCATGATATCGGCGATCGCCGGGGCTGAGGCGGGCCCGAATTCCCTTTCGGCCCAGAGGCGCGTGAACTCACCCGAGTTGTCGTCCGTCCACCTCCGTGCATTCCATGCAAGAGACATGAAGTACTCAATCGGAAATTCATACCCTTTCAGGTGTCCGACGTTCACGATCCAGATCCTGTCGGCGCCGTACTGCCTGGCAAGAGACATCTGGTCCCAGACCTTCGGAATCGGATTCGCGTTGATCCATTGGTAGCTCCGGGGACTTCCATGATAATCGAAGTGATAGTAGATTCCCGCGCCCCCGCTCCTCTTCCGCTCGTTTGCAGTCGGCAAACGGCGTATGTTCCCCCAGTTGTCGTCCGGCCAGAGAAGCGTCACGTCATCCGGGACGCGCATCCCGGCATTATAGAACTCGATCACTTCCTTGTACAGACACCAGGCCTGAGGCACCAGCGTGACGTCCCGGTTCATTTCTTCGGAGAGTATGGCACGCTGAACACCGACGATCCGCTCCAGAAGGGCCATATTCGCCTCAGGGCCGCCGGGGGCCATGGGCGTATCGTTCGCGCCACGGAGTCCCAGCGTGATGATGCTCTCATAGTCCCCGTTCCGCCTGATCCCATCCCGCCAGAACGATTCCAGGGCGTCCGCGTGCGTGGCGTAATTCCATGAGCCGAGCGTCCTGAGATATCGCCTGTCCCATTCTTTCTGCGCCCTGAGCATCGGTTCCTGGTGAGACGTCCCCATGACGATGCCGTATTCGCCCGCCAGAACCGGGTTTTCAGGGTCGTCTTCGTTGAACGCGTTGTTCCACATCGCCGGCCAGAGGTAATTCGCCTTCAAACGGAGGAGCAGCTCGAACACCCGCTCATAGAAACCATGCCCGTACATCGCCACGCCCGCCGGGACGGGGGGATTTTTCCCCTCCGGGATGCTCCCGTATTTTGCCCTCACCCAGTTTGTCAGATCGGGTGCCTCGTCATTGAGGAATATCCCGCGGTATTTCACCGAGGGAGGACCGTCGGTATGCCGCCCGGGAACTATGAATATGTCCGGGTGATGCCTGACGGGGACGTCCCCCCACCAGTACCATGGCGACACGCCGATCCGCCCGGAAATGTCAAACATGCCGTACATCGTTCCCCGCCTGTCGCTTCCGGCGATCACNNCGGGGCTCTTCCCCATCGTGCCGATGAGGACGATCTCCCGCACGTGCGGCGTGCTGTCGCGTACGATCACCGGGTGAGCCCCCGTGACAGACTCTATGTCGTTTCGAAACAGACCCACCACGCGGAGAACACCGGCGTAGTCATGCGAACTCACGCAGAGGGGGGCCGGTCTCCCCGTTGCAGAGAGGGGAAAACCATTCTCTCCCTTCTCAAATCGAACAGCAGATTCAATTCCAGGAGAGAGACCGGTCGGATCATAGATCCTGAAATTGCCGCTCACCTGCAGGAGCGCCATCATGTACAGCATCCCGTCGTAATACCTGTAGCGTCCCGACGGGACCGGTGCGTTCCAGAGCGCTTCGATGAAGTCCCTTCTGTCGCTCCGGTGTGATGCAAGAGCGGCAACCGCATTCATCCCCACAAGTCCGGTACTGTGATCGGCGCCGAGCTTCTTACCGCCGAGTGTGTACTGGTTGCCGTACGCTGCAATCCCCTCGGAACGGAAGAAACCGAGTATCCGGTCGGACTGTGTCACCTCCCACCGGTCTTTCCCGAACCAGATCCAGTCGATCGCAACATTCATTGCCACCCTCCACGCATCGAACCGGAACGCGGCGTGTTCTTTCCCCCAGGGATCCACAGGCTTCCCGTCGAACCCCGCATAGTCGGGGGAGAGCCCCGTCGCCGTATCAGCCGCCGCGCGCAGGAGTTTCCGGCTTGCCTCTGCGGCATCCCGCCAGAACCGGTTGTCCCTCCAGGCCCATCGCGCCCAGAGCTCGTAGTAATGAGGAAGTTGATACGATGGGTCGGTGAATTGATTCGCGCGGATGGAGGGAACGAATGCGACCAGCTTTGCGCTCCTGTTGAACATAGAAGTGACGCTTCCGTGCCCCGGCTCGGACTCCTTGTGAAGCATCGTTGTGAGTATTTCCTGTGCCTCGCGCAGGTAATCGTATATTCCCCCGCAGTCTCCCCACCTGGCCGCAGCAAAGAAGAGGGACATGACAAACCACTCTTCCCCGTCGGAGGCGGCAGTCGAGTCAATGACGGTCCCGTCCGTCCTGCAGTGCCAGGCAAAATAGCCCCGGTGGGGACCGCCTGAAAATTGCATCGACGTCTTCGCCCATTTCCAGAGCCG
>PMDK01000097.1 GCA_003154425.1 Ignavibacteriota bacterium | reverse complement strand
ATGTACGTGGCCTGCACGAGGGCGCAGCAGAACCTCTTTATCACCTACCCCATCAACATTTACGACCGGGAATCAGGGCTTGTCCTGTCCAAACCTTCCCGGTTCATCGCCGGCCTCCCCGAGAACCTCCTGGATACGTGGGTTATTGACGAAGAATAATGACTATCGTTCACGCATCCAACAGCCCTTTCGCCCATTCCAGGAATCGGGTCATGTGCTTCCACAAGCGGTCAACATCGGACTTCTCATAGAGCTCGCCACTGTAGGATACGGAAGTTTTGTGATCGATGATGGCTCGCAGGTGATTGAATGCCTTTCCCGCTTCCTCACTCGGGGCAACGAGCTCCTGCAAGAGCGCTACGGTTTCATGATGATTTTCGCCCTGACACTTGACTCCGCCAATCCTGATGGCTACTGCATCGGCGAAGGCAATCGCAGCATGTACGATCAGAACGCCCGCCGCGTTCCAGTATTCGTATTCATTCGCCACTTCAGCCGCTTCACGGAATCCTTCCGCGACACGTCGGTATTTCGAACTCAGGGAACGATCGACGGATTTCCGAACGCATCTTTTAACCACGCATCACCTCCCGCAGCGACTGCCCGCAGACGAGCCGACCGTCCCGGATGATATCCGTAATGGGTGAATGGCCTTTCGTCGCTCCGCGAATGAATTCCTCCAACGTGAATATTACTGGGGACAGTCTCGCGCCAAATCGTGATAGCGCTTCTGGCGCCATGCCATGAACCACATCCTGGGATGTCGTCTTTCCAACTTTCGATTGTACAATGATGCACACATCGACATCACTCCCGGCCGTTTCTTCCCGCCTTGCAACACTGCCAAACAAGAAAACGCTCACGGTGTTCCTTTTCAATTGCTTCTTCAGAAAGGCCTCGAACGCACCAACAAACTCCCGTTCCTGTCGGAGCAGCGGAATGATCGCCTCGGCCACAAGCATGTGCTTGCGATTCAGGGTGAAGAAGTGGTCTCGACCTCCTCTTTGCCTTTCGACAAGGCGGAGGTCTTCGAGCTCGGTCAAAGCCTTCAAGCAGGATCGGTGGTTCATCGACGACAATCGTGCAATTTCTCGTCCACTTCTCCCCTGTGCGGAATCCTGGATGGCACGCAATACGGCAACGTGCGACCAAGTCGAAAATACAAGGTCCAAGACACGGTGAAAGACCATACCTCCTCCATGAATGGATATCAAAGTATCCATATGGCTACTTTGGTGCCCAAACATATCTCTTTGAACAGCAAATGTCAAGGCCCCCTGGAACGACGAACCAGGAGCAAACATGCTCGCCAGTCCGACCCGTGAGAGCGCTGAGACCGGCCCCCGACATAGCGGATTTCGACGGCCAGGACCTTCTGCTCACTTCCCCGAATTCCGTTCGGGATGGGAGGCTTTTCCTGTTGACGAAGTATACCTGGCGTCGTGTACCCCCGTAACCCGGGCCGATGCCCATCCGTACGAGGATGTGAGCGTCCATTCTACAACTCACATCCCCCTGGAGAGTCTCATGACGAAGAACAAGCAAAGTATCGTTGCGGCATTCTGCCTGGTCGCCGGCGGGATGCTCTGCACGGCCCCCGCCTTCGCGGGGGAGAGCGACGAGTATTTCTCTTCGCTGGGGCAGGGGAAGATCGCTCTCATCGAGCAGAACATCGTGAACGCCCTTAAGAGTGACATTCCCGGCATGCAGGCCGACGCCGCGCAGCTGGTGCGCGATCTCAACAGCTTCCGCCCGGAACATTCCTTCTCCGCGTGCGTGATCCCGCTGATGGCCGTCCTGAAAAATGAAGAGGGACAGAGCGGTGCACGGATACTCGCGGCTCTCGCCCTCGATGAACTCGGCAGCCCGACGGGGAACTTCGCCATCTCGAGGGTGGCCTCGTTCACGTCCGACCCGAAATTGAAATGCGTATGCAGTTGGCTCGCGTACGAGAGGAGAACCGGGAAGCACTCCGAAGAGACGGGGATAGCATCGTTCGAACCGATTGAGGAGGGGGAAGAATGAACGGCCCCCGTCCCCCGGAGGTACGTTTCTAAATGAGCCCGGAGGAATCCGGGCTTTGCTTTTGATGCCCCTTTGGCCTCTCTGTTGACATTGGCCGGTTCCCCCCGTACTTTTCCATTCGCATTGACCGCGTCCATCACACACCCTTTCCGGAGTTGAGACAATGTTCCGTATGCGCACGCTCGCACCAATTGCCGCAGCCTTCGTCCTGATCGCAGGATGCACCCCTTCCCGTGTTCCGTATCCCCCGACGGAAAAAAAGCCCCTCACCGATGCATATCACGGCACGAATGTGACGGACGATTACCGCTGGCTGGACGATCCGCACGACACGGCGGTCACGTCGTGGGTGGCGGCGCAGAACGCACTCACACGCTCGCTCCTTGACAAGGTCAGCGCACGCGGCGCCATCGCCGCGCGGCTGAAGCAGCTCTACGGGGAGAAATCAGTATCGTACGACGCCCGGTTCTTCCGGGGGCAACTCTTCGCGACCAAATATCAGCCCCCGAAGGAACAGCCATTTATCGTGGTGATGGATTCCCCGGATGACCCCGTTTCGGAACATACCGTGCTGGATCCGAACGTCCTTGATACGTCGGGGACGACGTCCGTTGATTTCTACGTTCCCTCGCGCGACGGGAAGCTCCTCGCCGTGTCGCTCTCCAGGGGGGGGAGCGAGGACGGCACGGCATCGGTGTTCGAAACGGGGACGGGACGGAAGCTGGAAGACGTCGTCCCGCGGGTGAATTATCCGACCGCCTCCGGGAGCATCGCCTGGAACGCCGATGCCTCGGGCTTCTATTATACGCGGTACCCGCAGGGGAACGAACGCCCGGCCGGGGACATGAATTTCTACCAGCAGGTGTATTTTCACACGCTCGGCACACCGGCCTCGCATGACCGCTATGTGACCGGAAAGGACTTCCCCCGGATAGCGGAGATATCACTTTCCACGAGCGACGACGGCAGATACCTCATGGTAAAAGTCGCCAACGGGGACGGCGGAGAGTTCGCGTTTCACATGATGGGCCCCGGCGGGCACTGGACGAGCATTGCGCAGTTCAGCGACGGGATCAAGGCGGCCGTCTTCGGGAAGGATGCGAAGATCTATCTCCTCTCTAAGAAGGACGCACCCCGGGGGAGGATCCTCGCTCTCCCGCTCGGGAGGCCCGAGATCGCCTCGGCAAAGACGATAGTCCCCGAGTCCGGGGCCGCGATCGAGTCCCTGCTCCCGACGGCCGACCGCCTGTACGTCGTCGAACTGGCCGGCGGACCCTCCGATGTGCGCGTGTTCGACCTGAGCGGGACGTTCAGGGGGATGCTTCCGACGGCGCCGGTGGCCACCGTGTCCGGGCTCATCGCCTTGAAGGGAAACGAGATCCTCTACGGCACTGAGACCTACGTCGAAAACTTCGCATACTTCAGATACGACCCGGCCTCAAACGGCGCGGCGCGGACGCGGCTCGTCAACAGCTCGAGCGCCGACTTCAGCGATTGCGAGGTGGTGCGGGAATCCGCGACGTCAAAGGACGGGACGAAGATACCGATGAACATCCTCCGCCGCAGGGGAGCCTCAGCCGACGGCAGGAGTCCATTGATACTCAACGGTTACGGCGGGTACGGAATCTCCGAGGTGCCGTATTTTTCCGTGCGCAACCGGTTCTGGCTGGACCAGGGGGGGATCTACGTGGACGCGAACCTCCGGGGAGGAGGGGAGTTCGGAGAGTCGTGGCACGACGCGGGGAAGCTGACGAAGAAACAGAACGTGTTCGATGATTTCATCGCGTGCGCGGAGTACCTTCTCGAGAAGAAGTATACGTCCCCGTCGCACCTCGCGATCGAAGGGGGGAGCAACGGCGGACTCCTCATGGGGGCGGCGCTCACGCAGCGTCCCGATCTCTTCCGTGCCGTCGTGAGCCACGTCGGGATCTACGACATGCTCCGCGTCGAGCTCTTCCCGAACGGCGCGTTCAATGTGACGGAGTTCGGGACGGTGAAGGACCCNNGGGCGCTCTACGCGTATTCGCCGTACCATCATGTCGTTGACGGGACGAAATACCCCGCCGTGCTGATGCTGACCGGAGACAATGACGGCCGGGTCGACCCGGCGAATTCCCGGAAAATGACGGCGCGCCTGCAGGCGGCGACGGGTTCTCCGTTCCCGGTTCTCCTTCGCACGAGCCCGGCGAGCGGCCACGGTTTCGGGAGCTCGCTGGATGAACTGATCGCACAGGATTCGGACGTGTTCGCGTTCCTCGCCGACCAGCTCCAGGTTCCGTTCACGCTCACGGAGAAACACTGACGCCCACGACGAAGGAACCATCAATGAACGACGCTGCAGGCACGGAGCGGCACGATGGCCGCATCTCCCGGAGGGGTTTCCTCAGGACCGGCATTTCAGGAGGTGTGCTCATGGCCGCCCTGCCGGGTGCCATGCTCGGGAGCCAGGCGGAGGAATCGTCCGGCACCGGGCCCGGCGCACAGGTCCCGGATCTCGACGAGAAAACCATCGGGGATCTTGCCGAGGGCATGAAGTCCGGCAGGTACACGGCACGCTCAATTGCGGAATCATACATTGCGCGGATCGAGGCGGTCGACAGGAAGGGCCCCGCCCTCCACTGTGTGATCGAACTGAACCCTGACGCCCTTTCGATCGCCGACGCCCTGGACAGGGAGAGAAAAGAGAAGGGCCCGCGGGGACCGCTGCACGGCATACCGGTCCTCATCAAGGACAATATCGACACGTCCGACAGGATGGGGACCACCGCCGGTTCGCTGGCCCTTGTGGGTTCGAAGCCGCCGGAGGACGCATTCCTTGTGAAGCAGCTCCGCCGCTCGGGTGCGGTGATCCTGGGAAAAACGAACCTGAGCGAGTGGGCGAACATCCGCTCGAGCCGCTCCACGAGCGGGTGGAGCGGCAGAGGCGGACTGACGAAGAATCCGTACGCGCTCGACAGGAATACGTCGGGATCGAGTTCCGGCTCCGCCGCGGCGGTGACGGCGAATCTCTGTACCGTGGCAGTGGGGACGGAGACCGACGGTTCGATCGTCAGTCCCTCCTCCATCAACGGTATCGTCGGCATCAAGCCGACCGTGGGACTGGTGAGCCGCACGGGGATCATCCCGATCTCCCACTCGCAGGACACTGCGGGTCCCATGGCGCGCACGGTGCGCGACGCCGCGATGCTGCTCGGCGCTCTGGCCGGGTTCGACGGCGAGGACAGGGCAACTGAAGAGAGCAGGGGAAAAGCACCGGCGGACTACACGGGACACCTGGACGCGAAGGGGCTCAAGGGAGCGAGGATCGGCGTCGTGAGGAAATACTTCGGATTTCTGGACAAGGTCGACGTGGTGATCAACCGGGCACTGGAAGTACTGAAGGCACAGGGGGCGGTTCTTGTCGATCCCGCCGATATCGAGACGATAGGGAAATTCGATGATACCGAGAACCTGGTGCTTCTCTACGAGCTGAAAGCGGACCTGAACGCATACCTCGCACGGCTGGGGCCCGGCGCTCCCGTCCATACACTGAAGGAGATCATCGAGTACAACGAGCGGAACAAGAACAGGGAGATGCCGTATTTCGCACAGGAAATGTTCATCAAGGCGGAGGCGAAGGGCCCCCTCACGGAGAAGGAATACCAGGATGCGCTGGAGGCGGACCGGAGGCTCGCCCGGAAGGAGGGGATCGACGCGGTGATGGACAAGTTCAACCTCGACGCGCTCGCGGCCCCGACAGGCGGCCCCGCATGGGTGACCGACCTGATCGACGGAGACCACTTCATCGGGGGGAGCTCGTCGGCCGCCGCGGTTGCCGGGTATCCCAGCGTGACGGTCCCGGCGGGACTGGTTTTCGGGCTGCCGGTCGGTATCTCATTCTTCGGCCGCGCATGGAGCGAATCCACGCTCATCCGCCTGGCCTACGCCTATGAGCAGGCAACGCGCAACCGCAGGGGGCCGAAGTTCCCGGCAACGGCGGATCTCACGCTGTTTTGAGCCGTTCATACACTTCCCGTTCTCCCAGGACAACCGGTATCTGATGCTTCTCCGCTTCCGCGCGGTCCTCAGCAAGGAGCCGGATGAATTCCGACGATCCTTTGTGCGTGAAGAGCTCCGCCACCGGGTGGTAGATGCACTCCACGATCTGCCTTGCCACCTCATCGGCGGGAATAACGCCCTCGATCGCCGGGAGCGAAATGTCCCGTTCCGACGCGAGCCGTTTGATGACGGGCCCCGAGGCGGAGAAGAACGGAAGCATGGATCCGCCTTCGGTCGCGCCGGCCCAGTCGGTGAGGACTCCTGAGGGACAGACCACCGTGGCATGTATTCCTGTTTCAACGAGCTCCATCCGGAGCGCATGGGTGAATCCGACGCAGGCATGTTTTGCCGCAACGTACGCGCTGTTGTACGGGTAGCCGATCTTCCCCGCCATGCTGGCGACATTGATGATGTGGCCGCTCCCCTGTTTCTTCATCTGCTTAAGGGCGGGGCGCGCGGTGTACCAGAGAGAATATACATTGAGCTCGAACATGCTTCGTATCATCTGGTCGGTCGTGTCCTCGACGCTGGCGAATTGCCCTCTCCCCGCATTGTTGATGAGAATGTCGAGGCGCCCGAACCGCTCGATCGCCGTCCGGACGAGGGTTTCCGCATCGCTCCGCCTCGTCACGTCGGCCCGGATGGGGAGTGCGATGTGCCCGGCGCTTGTGATCTCTCCGGCCAGATGTTCGAGTCTTTCCTTCCGGCGGGCCGCCAGGATTACCGCAGCTCCTTCGTGCGAAATCTGCACGGCTAGAGCCGCACCGATTCCGGAGGAGGCGCCTGTTACAATCGCGACTTTTCCAGTGAGCATCGTTCTTTCACCCCTGCGTGATGACGTGTGAACCCGGTCAACGGGGATCGTCTCCGTTTGAATCCAGCCAACTGCGCGCAGCCGACTCACCCGCAACGAACCCGGTGGAAAAAGCTGCCTGAAGATTATAACCGCCGATCGGACCCGCGATATCGAGGACTTCCCCCGCAACGTAGAGTCCTCTGACATTCCTCGATTCCATCGTGCGGGGGTTTATCTCGTCGAGCGAAATGCCTCCGGCGGTCACCTCCCCCCGGTCTATGTCGATCCCGCCGATCGTGCCGATCTTCCAGGCCTTCAGAAGACCGACGATCTTTCTCCGGGCGTCGCGCTTCAGGACGTAGCCCCGTGTGGACGGGGGGACCTGAATCTGTCCGAGAAGAAACGGCACCATCCTGTCGGGGAGCATCGCGCATACGATCGAGCCGATCTGTTTCCCCCTCCCCTCAGTGATGAGCCGGTTCAAATCCCTGTCAAGCTCCGTAAACTCCGCGCCGGGGAAGAAATCAAGATACAGCGCCACATCCCCCTTTTCCAGCGCGACTGCGGCACTGCGGCTCAGGCCGAGAGCCGCCGGACCGGAGATCCCCTCATGCGTGAAAAGTATGTCCCCCGGCCACGAGTCTATCTGCCTGCCGCCGCCATACAGCGAGAGCTTTCCTCCCCGTATCGCAATGCCGCGCCATTCAACGGGGAGCGGGGGGTGGACCCGTAGAGGGGCGAGCGCAGGGCGGAGAGGGATGATTGTGTGTGTGAGCCCGGCTCCCCAGGAGATCCCGTCACCTGTTGTGCCGGTCTTTTTATACGACACCCCCCCTGTTGTGAGTATGACACGGCGTGAGGGGATTTCCTCTCCTCCCACTGTAACTCCGGCGACAGTCCCGTCCGACGAGAGAATCCCGGTGGCACGGGCATTGAGGCGGATTTCTCCTCCGCTGCTGCGGACACGGTCGACGAGCGCTCGGACGACATCACTGGCCCTGAGGCTGCCGGGGAAGACCCTTCCGTCCGGACGGACGAACGTCGGGACTCCGCTCTCAAGGAGCATACTCCGGATGTCGTCATTTGTAAATGAATGAAAAGCGTGCTTCAAAAACCTCTCCTCACGCTTCGGGAACGCTTTCCCCATTTCATCCATCGGCCCGTCATGCGTGACGTTGCATTTTCCCCCCCCGGATATCAGGATCTTGATGGCCGGTTTACTGTTCCGCTCCAGCAGCAGGACCGGAGCCCCGATGGAAGCGGCCTTCCAGGCTGCGATGAGCCCGGCGGCTCCTGCTCCTATGACAATAATCGGGTCTGATCGCTCGGGCATAATCAAGTATAGTGAACGAGTTTTCAAACTCCCACATCATTTCAATGTCACCTCTCACCTTATCCTTTAGGTGAGAGGTCTTAAGCCATAGATCGCAAGCACCAGGTTCCAGAATTAGCAAAAATAAAAATATCGCAGATTCTTTGCGAACTATTGACATTCTGGTCAGATTTTGGTACTTTTTAATCGCGGGATGAGCCAACGGCATCGTCCGCAGGAGATTCTTCCGATGAAAACAGGCCAACAGCAGTCTCTGGCGACAAGAGAAATCATTCGCGTCGCAGAAAAGCACATCGAGGCACGTGAATTCGACCTCGCCATGCAGCAGCTCAGCATGGCACAGAGGATGGAGCCTGACAATATTTACATCACCGCGATCGTCGAGCGCATTCATCGCATCGCATCTGAATCCTCCAAAGGGGGGAGATTCCTCGGGCTCACGGTCGGAAACGAATTTGAAGACGGGATAATGCATCCGAATGAGACCGCCCGGCCCTCGGACGGCGTCGACACGCAGATCAGGAAGCTCACATCGAAAGCCACCGAGCTGATGCGCCAGGGTGCATATGAGACAGCGTTCGATTCGCTGATGAACGCGTACCTCCTGGACCCCGTCAGTCCCACGCTCATGGAATCGGAAAGGACGCTCCTCCCCGCGATCGAGACGATGAGGAGACAGAAAACAGGAAGAGCGGGAACCCAGCAGATGAGCGGCATACCGTCTTTCCCCTCCTCGGCGCGGAACACTGACAGCTCGGCTCTCAGCACGCTGGATTCCCAGAGGGTCGAAGAGCTGGTGCGCCAGAGAGAAGCCGAACGGGTGGAGCGGGAACGGGCGATATGGCGTGACGCCTCCCGCCTCCCCAGGATACTTGAAGAGATGCTCGAGCCGGTGCGGCCGAAGGATCTTGAGGACTCCCCGCGGGACGCGCACCAACAGGATGAGCAGAAGGAGCCGGGAGGGTTCTTCTCGAAATTACGCCACGGTAAATTTCTTATCTGAGTTTCCCGGGGGGAGCTGTCACAGAGGGTGCCTTGCAATGCTGGGCACCCTTTTGTATTTTACGTAAGGGCTTCCACCCGCGGCCGCCCGATATCACCTGCCATGCGGGTTTCACCGGCCCCGCACCACACTTCATGCGCCTGCTCCTCCTCTCCCTCATCACACTCGGTACGGCAGCAATCGCCTTCCCGGCGACGGCGTCTGTGACGGGAACCGTGCGCGACGCCGTGACAGGCGAACCGCTCGGTGCCGCAAACATCCGGGTGATCGGCACGTCCCGGGGGACGATCACGAACGTCCGGGGGGAGTACTCGATTTCGCTCGCGACAGGAGAGTACCGCATCCTCTTCACGATGCTGGGGTACGCCCCTGACACCGTCTCGATCCGGGTGGAGGCTGATATGCGGCACGATGAGCGCATGCGCCCGTCGGATATCGTGCTTCCCGAGATCGTTGTCACTTCGGAGGACCCTGCGATCGAAATCATCCGCAGGGCCATCGCCAGCAAGCAGCAATGGATCGACCGCCTCCGGTCGTACGAAATGCACGCGTTCACACGACAGACGATCTACCGGGACACGGCGGTCGCTGCCATCAATGAATCGTACACAAGAGGCTACTGGCAGAAAGGGGACACGCTCCGGGAGATCGTCACGCAACGCCGGCAGACGGCAAACGTCCCGGCGGCGTTCAACTTCGCATCCGTGGGGCGTATACTCAATTTCGCGGAGGACAGAATCAGCTTCGTCGGATTCACGTTTGTCGGTCCGACAGCCCTCGATGCGCTCGACTACTACGATTACAGGCTCCTCCGGACCCGGTCCGCGGGAGGGAACGATGTGTACGAAATCCGCATGATCCCTCGAACCCTGACCGTTCCTCTCTTTAAGGGGACGGTGAATATCGCGGGGGGGTCGTACGCTCTCGTGGGGGTTGACGTCCAACCCGACGCCGCGTTTCAGATCCCTTTCACCAAGCAGGTGTACCTCCGGTACAGGCAGCAGTTCGGCCTGTACGAAACCTCCTACTGGATGCCTGCGGACATCCGAATCGAGGGTGCCTTCACGGTCAGCCTGCTCGGATTCTCCATCCCGCGCATCAAGCTGACACAGACATCCGTCATCTCCGATTACTCGATCAACACCACGATCCCCGATTCGATATCGAAGAAACCGAGGCTCGTCATCGATTCGAGTGCCGCCCGGTTTGATTCCTCCTACTGGGCAGCCAATACCATGCTCCCCCTCGACTCGCTCGAACAACGTGCATACAGCACTCTTGATTCCACGCAGGGCCTGGAGGTGCAATTCCGCCCGGGCGGGGCTGCCATGACATTCGGCGCCGGGACCGGGAGTGCAGGGACAATCCTCTCCTTTGCCGACGCCTCCTTCAACCGGGTCGAGGGGTTCCATGCCGGGGTCAGCGCAAAGTTCGACTCACTGACGGAGAACCTCTCCGTCACAGCCGGGCTCGCGTATGGTTTTTCCGACCGCCACGGAACGTACGACCTGGGCGTCACGTTCTACCCGGGCCAACACAGGATGTTCGGTATCGGCGCCGAGGTCTACCGCGTTGTCGACCACGCGCCCGACAGAGGGTACTTCGATTCATTCACGAACTCGCTTGCGTGCCTGTTCGACAAGCAGGATTACCGCGACTATTTCGCCGCCGAGGGGGGGAAGGGCTTCCTCCTTTTCCGCCCATCAGCAGATTTCCGTTCCAGGCTCACCTATACTCTCGAGGACGACCGATCCCTCTCCGGGCGTACGAACTTCAGCATACTGTACCCGTCACGTTCCTACCGGGAGAATCCCCCCGCCGGGGCAGGGAGGCTCAGCGCACTGCGCCTCGACCTCCGCCTCGGAAAGGAACCGGTCCCTCTCGACTTCATACTGCAGGACGGCCTGGACGTCGCACTCGAGCATTCTTCCCCGGGGTTTACCGGCGGAGATTTCGACTTCACACGGCTCGAAGGCGTCCTCTCGCTGAGCGTCCCGACGTTCGGCCGGAGCTATCTGCTGAAGCCGGGATTCCGGATACGCGCCGCTGCCGGTGATGCGTGGGGGAGCCTCCCTGCACAGCGCCTGTTCGCCATCGAGAGCGCCCTGGCCAGTTTCGCCCCCTTCGGTGTCATGCGCGGGGCGCACCCGAGGGAGTTCACAGGAAGCGGATACACCGCATTGAGCCTCGAGCATAATTTCCGGAATATCCCGCTGCTGGCGCTCGGGATCCCGTTCCTGTACGAAATCAATATCGACCTCATACTCTACGGCGGGGTCGCCCGCGCGTGGGCCCGGAATCCGATTCCGGGGCTCACACACGATGGAACATATGCGGAAACGGGATTCAGCATCGGCAGGATATTCGATCTATTCAGGGCGGATTTCACCTGGCGGCTCTCCGCGCCACGGGGTTTCTATTTCACTCTGGGCGTTTCGAGCCTGTTGTGACCTGGGACCATTCGCCCCGTTTCTTCCTCCGGGGGGGTGCTTCCCCGGATTCGGGCCGCCGGAGGGTTGTTGAAACTGACCGGAGTTTTTCGTATTTTTGAAGGCTCTCGGTTCACCCGAGGGGAAGCAGCTGCATCCCAGTTTCGACCTCCGGCATTTGGCATCCGCCCGAGGCCATTTTTTTTCGCACGTGGACGATATGCAGAGACAGGACATCCGTAATATCGCGATCATCGCGCACGTCGATCACGGNNGGCATTACGATTCTGGCCAAGAACACGGCCATCCACTACAACGGCGTGAAGATCAACATCGTCGACACTCCGGGACACGCCGACTTCGGGGGGGAGGTCGAGCGGACGCTGACGATGGTTGACGGCGTACTGCTCCTCGTTGATGCCGCCGAGGGGCCCCTCCCCGGTACCAAGTTCGTCCTGAAGAAATCCCTCGACCTGAACCTGAAGCCCATCGTCGTCATCAACAAGATCGACAGGAAGGACGCGCGCCCCCATGAAGTCCTCGATCTTGTCTTCGAGCTCTTCCTCTCGCTCGGCGCAAACGACAAGCAGCTCGACTTCCCGACCGTGTACTGCATCGCCAAACAGGGGATCGCCCGCAACGAACTGGACCAGGAGAGCAACGACCTGGTCCCCCTGTTCAACGCCATCATCGACCATGTCCCCCCTCCCCCGGGAGATGTCACATCTCCGTTCCAGATGCTCGTCACGACCATTGACTACAACGACTATCTCGGCAGGCTCGGCATCGGGAGGATACACCGGGGGACGATACGCCTGGGCGGTCCGATGAAGATCATACACACGGACCGCGTTGTCGACGATGCGCGCGTCACCAAGATCTACACGTTCGACGGCCTCAAGAGGCTCGAAGTGACCTCCGCCGGCGCCGGCGACATCATCGCCATCGCGGGGATGGAGGACGTGGACATCGGGGAGACGATCGCCGACGAGGCCGACCCGACCCCCCTCCCCTTCGTGGCAATCGAGGAGCCGACGCTTTCGATGAACTTCCTCGTCAACAACTCGCCGTTCGCGGGGCTCGAGGGGAAGTACGTCACCACGCGGCACCTGCACGAGCGGCTTACGCGGGAACTCCGCTCGAACGTCAGCCTCAGGATCGAGCTGACCGATTCGCCCGACACGTTCAAAGTGAGCGGCCGCGGTGAGCTTCACCTGGCGATACTGATCGAGACCATGCGCCGCGAAGGATTTGAACTCCAGGTCTCCCGGCCTGAGGTGATCTACAAGCGGATCGCCGATGTGCTCTCCGAGCCGATGGAGCACGTGATCATCGATGTACCGGACGAATTCGTCGGCGTCGTGATCGAGAACCTCGGCCGCCGCAGGGGCGAAATGAGGAATATGGTCGCCAGCAACGGCAACACCCGGCTCGAGTTCATCGTCCCGGCGCGGGGCCTGATCGGGTTCCGCGGCGAATTCATGACGCAGACGAAGGGGACCGGGGTTCTCCACCACAATTTCCACGGCTACGAGCCGTACAAGGGGGAGATGGCGCACCGGACGAAGGGGGCGCTCGTGACGATGGAAGCGGGCGAGGCCGTCGCCTACGGGATGTGGAAGCTGCAGGACCGTTCGGTGTTCTTCATCGAACCCGGGACGAAGGTGTATTCGGGGATGGTGGTGGGCGAAAATTCGCGCGAGCATGACATGACGGTGAACGTCTGCCGCACGAAACAGCTCTCGAACATGCGCGCCTCGGGCTCCGACGAAGCAGTCCGCCTGGAACCCCCCCACATCATGACGCTCGAGCAGGCGATCGAATGGATCGGGGACGACGAGCTCGTGGAGGTCACGCCCGAGAGCATCCGCGTACGCAAGAAGACCCTCGACGCGAACGCCCGCAACCGGATGTCGAGGAGAAAAGCAGACACGGCCGAGGAGGCCCCCCGCCCGTGAGGCGGGATACGGCGCAGATTGTCCAACATCACGAGGTATGACGTCCACCGTGACAACGACAAAAGTCTCAGAAAAGGCAGTCACCGCGGCGGTTGAAGATCTCCGGAGTCTGGCGTTCAACCTGTGGTTCTCGTGGAACCCCGAGGCACGGCAGATCTTCAGGGATCTCTCCCCGTACGTGTGGGAAACAAGCAACCATAATCCCGTGGAGGTCCTCCACTGGGTGAGTGAGCACGAGCTCCGGGTGAGGCTCCAGAACCAGGCGTTCCACGCGCAGGTCCGGAAGGCCTGCGGGGATTTGCAGGCGTATATGTCCGACAAACGAACGTGGACGGCGAAGAACGGCCGCGCGCTCAAGGGGAAGACTATCGCCTATTTCAGTGCGGAGTTCGGGCTTCATGAAAGCCTCAGAATCTATTCCGGTGGCCTCGGCATACTGGCCGGCGACCATGCCAAATCCGCGAGCGACCTGGGACTCCCCCTGGTGGGGATGACGCTCTTCTACCGGCAGGGCTACTTCCAGCAGGTGCTCGGGGCGGACGGATGGCAGCAGGAACGGTACCCGAGCTATGACCCCGCACGGCTCCCGATTACACCGGTCATTGACAAAAAGGGGAAGCGGGTCTTCTGCACCGCGGAGATCGGCGATGATACGGTGCGCCTGCAGGCGTGGTCGATCAAGGTCGGGCGCATCACGCTCTACCTGCTGGACACCGATCTGCCGGAGAACGACCAGAGATACCGCGAGCTGACGGCTCACGTCTACGGCGGCGACAACTCAACCCGCATCGCCCAGGAGATCGTCCTGGGCATCGGGGGGGTGCGCATGCTGCGCGCGATCGGACTGGCGCCCGCGACCTTTCACCTGAACGAGGGACATTCCGCTTTCCTGACCCTCGAACTGCTGCGCGAGCAGCTCATTGCGGGAAAGTCGCCCGAACAGGCTGCGGAATTCGTGCGGGGACACTGCGTCTTCACTACCCATACGCCCGTGCCCGCGGGGCACGACCGGTTCGATTTCGGGCTGATGAACGCGTCGTTCCATGCGTTCATGTACTCCGCGGGACTTACCGTCGATCAGCTTATGCGGTTCGGCCGCGAACACCCGGACAATGGCAGTGAACCGTTCACGATGACGGTGCTCGCCCTGAGGTTCTGCCGTTCGGCCAACGGCGTCAGCGAGCTTCACGGCCGCATCAGCCGGCAGATGTGGCAGTCGCTCTACCCCGGGACCCCCGTCAACAAAATCCCGATCGGGCACGTGACCAACGGCGTTCATACCGCGGGATGGACGCTCCCCACAGCCAGCCAGTTCTGGACGACGCGGCTCGGCCCTCAATGGCGTCAGCGGCTCAGGGAGCCACGTTTCTGGCACGACGCGCTCGCGCCCGGCAAGGTCTCGGACGAGGAACTCTGGGCGCTCAGGATGGCACTGCGCCGCGAGCTGATCGAGTTCGCCCGGAAGCGGCTGAGCGAGCAGAGCCTCAGGTACGGCAACAGCGACATGGGGATCTTCGATCACCTGCTCTCTCCCGACGCCTTGACGATCGGTTTCGCACGGAGGTTTGCCACCTACAAACGCGCCCCGCTGTTCTTCCGCGACTTCGAGTGGGCACTCCACGCGCTGAACACCAAAGAGACGCCGATCCAGATCGTCTTCGCGGGGAAGGCGCACCCGCGCGACGACGCAGGCAAGAGCTTCATCCGGGAGATCGTCAACATCTCCCGTCGCGGCGACCTCTTCGGCAAAGTGGTGTTCATCGAGGACTACGACATCAATGTCGCGCGTCACCTTGTGGCCGGCGCCGACGTCTGGCTCAACACGCCGAGGCGCCCCATGGAGGCGAGCGGCACGAGCGGCATGAAGATCGCGATACACGGCGGGCTGCACCTGAGCACGATGGACGGGTGGTGGCGTGAAGCATACGACGGGCACAACGGCTGGAAGATCGGCGAAGACACCACCGCGAGCACCGACCAGATGCAGGACGATATTGACGGCGCGTCGCTTCGGGCGGTACTGGAGCAGGAGATTATCCCGCTCTTCTACGACCGGGGGAAGGACGGGATCCCCCACCACTGGCTGAAAAAAATCCGGCATGCCATGGCGACGCTGATCCCGGTGTACAATACGGAGCGGATGGTCGTGGAATATGCCGAGAAGTACTACGGCGCCGGCAAACGCGGAAAATAAGCAGGAATAACGCCGCAGCGACGCCCCCCCCGCATCCCCTTCATGTTGCCCGCTTGCACACGGCAACTTTTCCCTGCTTCAAGCATCCTTAATGCAGACACGCACTCTCCGACGCACGCTTCGGTACATGTAACGGTGCACAACGCGAGCGACCAGCAACTCCTCTCCCTGATGCACGCGGGGGACAGAAGAGCCTTTGCCGAACTCTACAAACGATACAGGCGCGCGCTCTATGCGTTCTGTGTCAGGCTCTTGGCCGACACACAGGCCGCCGAAGACGCGGTCCACGAGACGTTCATGAAACTCAGCACCGGCTCGGAGGCGATCTCCGAGCCCTCGGCGCTGAAATCGTGGCTGTACACCGTGGCCAGGAACGAGGCGCTCATGACCCTCCGCCGCCACAGGGACGGGGGAAACAGTGATGCCGGATCCGTCTGGGACGATGAAACGCCTCTTTCGCTCGCGGAAAAGGCAGACGTCCGGAACCTCGTGCAATCCGCGCTGGCGCACCTGAAGCTGGAGTACCGGGAAGTGATTCTCCTGAGAGAATTCGAGGGGCTTTCATACGGCCAGATCGCCGCAGTGACCGGGGACAGCGCGAGCTCCGTGAAGTCAAGGCTGTTCAAGGCGCGCCGGGCGCTGGCAGAGAAACTCGCGGGCGTGTGGAACGAGGAAAGGGAAAACAGATGAAGTGCGACGACATGCAGTACAACATCAGCGCGTATCTCGACGATGCGCTGGACCTCTCATCGCAGGCGACCATGTTTGCACATCTTGGCGAGTGCGGCCAGTGCAGGTTGTTTCTCCGCCGGATGCTCGATTTGAGAGCGGGGCTGGCCGCCATTCCTGCACCGGAAGTCCCTCCGTCGCTCGACAGAAGAGTGATGAGGTTGAAACTGAAGCGGACCCGCCCGATGAAGGGGGCCCGGGAGAGGCTCCGTACGCTCTGGTCGCAGAGGCTCTCTGTCCCGCTCCCTTCTGCCGCGCTCATCGCGCTGGCACTTATTACCGTCACCGTGATTTCGATATCACTGTGGCAGAAGCCGGACGTGGTCTCGGTCTTCTGCCTCCCCGCGGTCGATGCGTACGCGGAGCAACCGGCAAATCCAGCAAACAGCAAATAGAGGCGCCCGATGAAACTGCTGACAATACTCACAGCCTTACTTGCACTCTTTGCTCTCACGGCGTACCCGCAGGAGTCCGTCTCCACAGGTGACAGTGCGGCGCAGATCGCCTCAATCATGGCAGTTCAGGCCGTACAGGGGGATACGACAAGGCCGCCTGCCGATTTCGTCGATGTTGACAAGGAACCCGTCCTTGTCGTGAAAAAGGAGCCGGCGTACCCCGAGCTGGCCAAAAGGGCCGGGATAGAAGGAAAAGTCTGGGTGAAGATCTGGGTTGACAAAACGGGGATGCCTCGCGACGTCGTCGTTCTCAAGAGCGATGCGGAAATCCTGAACGCTGCTGCGCTTGCGGCGGCAAGGCAGTTCCGGTTTACACCCGCCTATATCAAGGACAGGCCTGTTGACGTCTGGGTGTCGGTCCCGTTCAGGTTCACTACCACTGGAATGCCGGCACCGAAGAGGGCGGGTTCCGACACTGTCGGGGGAAGATTTCCCAAAGAGATAGTAGATTTTGCCCGTTACGTTCTCGAGGGTGGATCACCCGACTCGGGCATGGTGAACGCAATCGTCGGTGAACACGAGCAATCGATCGTGAAGGGGTATCTGAAACCGCTCGTGCTGGCACTCAGAGAACAGCACGATGGGAAACAGTCCATCGAGGAACCGGGAAGGAAGGTGGGCTTTTTCACCGGGGGTATGTCTGACAACGGGCGAAGCGGATATATCGTCGCGAGAACAGAGAAGAAGGGAAAGCTCCCGCACTATCACACGATTGTCATACAGCAGGACGCCCAAGGCGCATGGAAGATCGTCCACTGGCACACGTGGCACAGCAGCAGATGACCTAGTTGTCTTTCGCCCCCTGGTTGATCCATGCTGCGACCACCGCCCTGATGCTGTCGGGCCAGTAGGGTCCCCCCTGCGGCATGCGGTCTCCGAACGGCGGCGCGGGGGACGTCTTCATCATGATGAGGCTCATGTCCGCGTTCCCGGGAACGATGGCGGGGCCGCTCACCCCGCCTTTTAAAAGGTCGGCCACTGTGTGCACCACAAGTCCGTTTGTCCCGCCGTGGCATTCATAGCATCCGAATTTGTCGAATATGGGAAGCACGTTGTTCTGGAATGAGACCGTTGATGCTGTATCACTGTGAACCGCGGCCTGAGGAGGATTCACACCCATGTCCCTGCACCCGGCGCAGGGAAACATAAGTCCGATCGTCAGGACCAGGACGGGTGCATATCGCCGGAGCAAGTTCGGAGCCTCGCGCAGTATTGGTTACATCCGGATCCCCCGTCGTATTCACTGTGAACGTGGGGATCCGGATTTCATGTGAGCAGGAACTCACTTGAGAAGCATCATTTTGCGCGTCTCAAGCAGAGCACCGTCAGCCGAGAGGCGGTAGAAATAGACGCCGCTCGAGAGACGGGATGCGTCAAACCTCACCTGATACGCTCCCGGCGCCTTCACCCCCTCTATCAGCGTGGCGACCCTTTCTCCCAGTATGTTGTACACGGTGAGCGAAACCTGTGCGGACTTCGAAAGCTGGAAGCCGATCACGGTCGCCGGGTTGAACGGGTTNNTACATTTTCCCGACAAAGAGAGACTCCGCATATGCCTGTGTGAACGCCTGCGAGGCGTCCGTGCTCGTCCAGTTTCCGATGAACGTCGCCGCCGGACCGGTGGCCCCGGTGAGTGTCTTCACGACCCCTCCCCCGACGCCGACGGGCGCAATATGGAAATGTCCGGCGGTGGTGTTTCCCGACATCCCGTAATACGTGATGCTGTAATTGATCGTGTCGCGCCCCGGGCTTATGGCGAATGAACCTGTCCCGACAGCATGTGATGTGTCGGGGACCGGGGTTTCCTGGCTCCCATCGATCCTGGCCGTGAAGCCTACGCCCGTGGTCATTTTCAGGGCGCCCCGTATCTCCCCTCCCGGGTTCGTCGTCGTGTGGAAATTCGCATACGTGCTCCCGATCAGCATGGAGTCGATAAGCGCCGTTGTGAGCGCGTTGGACGCATCGGTTGTTTTCCACAAGCCGGTATCCGTGGCCTCGGAGGAGTCACCCGACGTCCCCAGGGGCTTGACGATCGGACCGTTCAATCCGGGAGCTGCGTCATGGATATGGCCTCCCGTGATATTCGTCGAGAGCCCGATATACGTGATATTGAACGCGACCTGGTTCCGGGCGGCGTTCAGTATGAACGAGCCGGTAGCAGTGCCGGGGAGCGCGTTCGGCGTAAACTCCTGGGCGCCGCTAAGAGAGGCGACGAACCCTGTGCCCCCTTTGAGAAGGAGCTGTCCGCGAATCTCTCCACCGATATTGTTGGCCGTGTGAAAATTAAGATACATGTTCCCGGAGATCAGTGAGTCAATGAGCGCGTTCGTCAGCGGCTGCGTTCCGTCCGTGAATTTCCAGCTTCCGCTCAATGTGGTTGATTTCGGCGCCTTCCCCGAAAAGAGATTCCTGACGACGGAACCACCGACCCCCACGCCCCCTGTGTGGAAATGCCCCCCGGTTGCGGAGTCGCTCAGCCCGCGGTACGTGATCCAGTAGTCGATCTCTCCCCTCCCCTTATTCAGCACCACGACGGCAGTCCCGCCACCTTTGAGTGCGTTCGGCGGTGTCTCCTGGGCGCCGCTGAAGCTTGCCTCAAAATGAAGGGAGGTGGCAAGATTCAACTGTCCGCGTAACTCCCCGCCGGGGTTTGCGGTGGTATGGAAGTTCACGTAGATTTTCCCGGCAAGGAGAGAGTCCACGAGCGCGGGGGTCAGAGGTTCCGACGCATCGGAGGCAGACCAGGTCCCCGAGAGACTGGAAAAGG
>PMDK01000281.1:300-4903 GCA_003154425.1 Ignavibacteriota bacterium | reverse complement strand
ATCTGGGACACGATGCGCGCAAAGGAGGAATAGCCGCCAGGCGTCGATTTCAGAGAGGATCCGGCCTTCGGAATCCCGGGTCGGTGTTCCCTCCGCCGGGGAGTCCGCGCGACAGTTTGTAGCGAAGCGTCTCACGCGGGACGTTCAGGAGCTTTGCCGCCTGCGTGACGTTGCCGGAGGTCCGTTCCATCGCGAGCCGGATCAGTTCGTCCTCGATGGAGGCCAGAAACGGGGCAAGAGAGAGACCTTCGGGAGGGAGCCTCAGGTGCAGCGGGGCTGCCGCCGCAGCGGGAGGTGACAGGATCTCCTGCGCGAGATGGGCAAGCCCGATGACGTCGGGGTTGTAGAGGATCAGTATCCGCTCCAGGAGGTTTTTCAGCTCCCGCACATTTCCGGGCCAGACATAGCGGCAGAGCGCCTCCATGGCATCGTGGTCGAACCCCGTGCAGCTGCGGGAAAGACGCGTGTTGAGCGTGACGCGGTAGTGTTCGAGAAGAAGGGGGATGTCCCCGGCACGTTCTCGCAGGGGGACCATGTGTATGGGGAGGACGTTGAGACGGTAGAAGAGGTCGCTGCGAAACCTCCCCTCCTGTACGAGAGCGTGGATGTCCTGGTTCGACGCGGCGATCACGCGCACATTGACCGGGAGATCCTCGGTCCCCCCCAGATGGCGGACCGTCCGTTGCTCCAGNNCTTCCGCCATCTCGAAATACCCGCGTTTGCGGGCGCCGGCATCGGTGAAGGCGCCTCGCTCGAACCCGAACAGCTCGCTTTCAAGGAGATTCGGCGGGAGAGACGCACAGTTGATATCGACGAAGGGGCCGTCCCGCCGTGGGCTGCAGTTGTGGATTGCCCGGGCAGTGAGCTCCTTTCCCGTGCCGCTTTCCCCCGTCACGAGGACAGTGGCGTCGTTGTTCCCCCCCACCTGCTGTATCTGCGCACGCAGAGTGCGCACGGCGGCGGTTTCCCCGATAAGTTCATCATCAAGTATCGACCAGACCATCGCAGTTTCCCGGAGACCCTTCCTGTGAACGGACCTTCGCGGCAGGCCAATATACTAAAGACGGGGCGGCGCCGCAACAGCCGTGGGCGAGCCCCGGAACGCGATTTTGCGGGCCGTTGTTGACAATCCACCCCCGGCAACCTACCTTGATTGGCGCAGAAACAACAGAACAGGAGCAGGCCAGACGTGCCGCGAGCCGCACAGCGTGATCCCCGGGTGTCGAACATCAACCTGTCCGACATCGTCAAACAGTTCAGGAAAGGGATCATCATCGCGCTTTCACTCGTCGTCGTCGAGCACGTTGCGTGGATTATTGAACCGACGCTCTTCGGTAATCTGATCGACGCCACCATCGACAAGCTGAAGGGGACCGACGGGTCGTCCTATATTCTCCCCCTCTCCCTCTGGGTAGGGGCGTTTCTCGTGAATTCGGGGGTCGGCACAGCCCGGCGCTCCGTGGACCAGAGAATCTACCTGAACATGTTCACTGAGATTGCCACTAGAGTCTCGAGCGCCGCCGTCCAGCGAAAGCTCAACGTTTCACAGACCGCCGCCCGCGCACAGCTCTCCCGGGAGTTCATAACCTTCTTTCAATACAGGATACCTGAAATCGGCGAGCAGGTGATCGCCATCGGAGGGGCCCTGATCGGGCTGATGTTCTTCGACTACCGGATCGCGGTGTCGTGCCTTTTCGTCGTGGCCCCGCTCCTCATCGTCAACCGGTTTTATACAAAATCTGTCGTGTCACTGCAGAAAAGGGTCCACGACAGCGTCGAAGAGACATATGAAGTGTTCGCGACGAAGGACCCGGAGAAAGTCCGGGAGTACTTCGCCGCTCTCGCCCTCCCGCAGCAGCGGATTGCCGACTGGGGGGCTGTTTCGTTCGGGCTCCTGCGGCTGGTCCTCCTCGGAATATTCCTTGTGGTCCTCTACATCAGTCTCGACCTGGACGATTTCACGACCGGCGCAATTTACTCCATCGTGGCGTACCTGTGGACGTTCGTCACGTCGTCCGAGTATCTCCCGGAGCTCCTGGAGAGCTGGACATCCCTGAAAGACATCTCCCGCAGACTCCGGAGCGAGCATGTATGAGGCCGGTCCCTTTCACATTCCTCTCACCTCCGTTCCCATGAACGACCCGGCGCAGGGGGGGAGACCGTTCAGGTGGATCGCAGCCGCCGGTGCCTTCAGCGCAGGCGCGGCGGTTGCGCTCGGGGCGTTCGGTGCGCACGGCCTCCGCGAAATCCTCCCCCCTGAGATGATGGCGGTCTACGAGACCGGAGTCCGCTACCAGATGTATCATGCACTTGCCCTCATCGCGGCGGGACTCGCCGGCCGTTCGGCGCTGAACCCCCACCGCCGTCTCCTCATCGGCGCCTCCTGGGCCTTCGGATGCGGTACGCTCCTTTTTTCCGGGAGCCTCTATGTGCTGGCCCTCACGGGGCTCCGCGCACTGGGGGCTGTCACACCTGCAGGAGGATTGGCGTTTGTCGCAGGCTGGGCTTTGTTCGGCGCAGCATTCCTGCGCAGGGCACGGGGTTGAAATCCTTCAAAAAAATGACGATATTCGAGGATTCCGGGTTTCACATCCGTGGAGGGGTCCCCTGTGATCAAGAAGACCATCGCCTTCCTCGTCCTCGCGTCGGCCGCCGTCCTGTTCTGGTTCGCGTTCGCCATCTGGACCGGTCTCTATTCGGTCTATTCGGTCCCTCCCACCACGGGCGAACCTGACGGGTCGACACTCATCGTCGCGCGTGAAGAGGGGGAACCGATGTTCAACTCCCCGCAGTACAAACCACCCCCGAAGAAAGTCGAGAGAAGCGGGGGAATCGGATTCGGGTCCATGGTCCGCCCCAAGCGTCCGCTCGACCAGAGGACGCTCGTGGAGCTTCCGTACATCGAGTGGGTGTACCAGAAATCGCTCGAAGTGCCCCCGGAGGAAACCCCCGCCAACTGAAACTTTTTTCCGCGCACCGCCGTTACAATGCAGATCGCACGAACCGAGATCAGTTTCAACAATGACAATGATCGCCGAAAAACCAGACATCACGAGTCTCCGCATCGAGCGCAGTGACGCCGAAACAGCGCCTCCCCGGCGTTTGCCGTGGAAATACCTCATCCCCGTCGCCGTGCTCCTCCTCCTCGTCCTCGGATTTTTCGCACTGCGCGGCGCCCTCAGCGCGGCCGTCGAGGTGGATACCGCGACCGCGACGCTGACATCCCCGTCGCAGGCGAACTCCGTCCTCGCGGCCAACGGGTACGTCGTCGCACAGCGGAAGGCGGCAGTCGCGTCAAAGGGGACCGGAAGACTTGTGTACCTGGGCGTCGAGGAGGGTGACAAGGTCCGGAAGGGGGAGATCATCGCACGCCTCGACGACCAGGATATGGTCGCGGCGCTTGCCAAGGCCAGGGCGGACCTGGGGGTAGCACGCGCCGATTCGTTCGGTACGCGCAACACGCTGGAAAGGACGAGGAAGCTCTTCGCATCGAACCTCGCTTCCCAGGCGGATCTTGACGCCGCGGAGTCACTATACCTGAGAGTCCGCGCGAACATCATCTCCGCCCGTGCGGCCGTCACACAGGCGGATGTGGCGATGGAATACACGCGGATCAGGGCGCCGTTCGACGGCACCGTCCTCACGAAGGACGCCGACGTGGGAGAAATTGTCGCGCCGTTCGCGTCGTCAGCCAATTCACGCGGGGCGGTTGTTTCCATGGCGGACATGGAATCGCTCCAGGTGGAGGCGGATGTCTCGGAGTCCAATATCACGCGCGTCAGCGTCGGCCAACCCTGCGAGATCACGCTCGATGCCTACCCCGACGTGCGCTACCGGGGGACGGTGCACAAAATCGTCCCGACGGCCGACCGTGCGAAGGCAACGGTGATGACGAAGGTGGCGTTCAGGCAACTGGACGAACGGGTCCTTCCGGACATGAGCGCGAAGGTGGCGTTCCTGGGAGGAGAGCTTTCGGATTCCGCCGCGTCTGCCCCGGCAAAGCTGACGGTCCCCTCGACGGCGATCACCGAGCGGGACGGAAGGCAGGTGGTGTTTACGATCCGTGAGGGGACAGCCACCGAAACCCCTGTCCGCACGGGGGAGCGGCTCGGCACGCAGACCGTCGTCACCGGGGGGCTCACGCAGGGTGAAACAGTCGTCAACAGGCCGCCGGCGGCCCTCTCGGGCGGCGCAAAAGTGAAAACGAAATAAGGGTCCACCGTCAATCAGGAGATGAGCATGCCACAGAACGGCACGATGATCAAGGTCGATCACGTCACAAAATCCTACAGGCGCGACAGCATCGAGATCCCGGTCCTCCGCGACATTTCGATCGACGTCCCCACGGGCGAATTCCTGGCGCTGATGGGTCCTTCGGGATCGGGAAAGACCACACTCCTGAACCTGATCGCCGGGATCGACCGTCCGGACGCCGGGAAAGTCGTCGTCAACGGGACCGACATCGCGCTGCTGGGCGAATCCGATCTCGCCCGGTGGCGCGCGCGCCACGTCGGGTTCATATTCCAGTTCTACAACCTCCTCCCCGTCCTGACGGCGTTCGAGAATGTCGAGCTCCCCCTGCTGCTGACGGGACTCTCCCGGA
>PMDK01000281.1:0-252 GCA_003154425.1 Ignavibacteriota bacterium | reverse complement strand
ACCGCCTGAACAAGGAGTTCAAGAAGACGATCGTGATGGTCACACATGATCCGCGCGCGGCGGAAAAGGCGCACAAGGCGATGCACCTCGACAAGGGCGAACTGACCACCTGAGGGATTCCATGTTCATCATCAATCTGGTATTGAAGAACTCGATTCGGCACAAGCTGCGGACACTCCTGACGATCGTGGGGGTGGCGATCGCGGTCATGTCGTTCGGATTCATGCGGACGATCGTGACCGCCTGGTCGGC
>PMDK01000222.1 GCA_003154425.1 Ignavibacteriota bacterium | reverse complement strand
GGGATCTGTAGCTCCGTGCCGACACGCGCGCCGAACTCCTTCGAGAGGCGGACGCAGTCCTCCATCGACACGCCGGAGACCGGGACGAACGGGACCACGTCGGTGGCGCCGATGCGGGGATGCTCCCCCCGGTGCTGCGACATGTCGATAAGCTCGGCTGCCTGCTTTGCTCCCTGAAACGCCCCCTCGAGCACCGCCTCCGGCTCGCCGACGAATGTGACGACAGTGCGGTTGTAGTCCCTGTCCGGCTCCGCGCTTATGAATTTCACGCCGGGGACGGCGCTGATCGCCCCGGCGATCGCATTGATGATGCGTATGTTGCGCCCTTCGCTGAAATTGGGAACGCACTCGACGATACGTGCCATAAGAGCTCCGCGTCAGAATTCCAGGATCGTGCCGTTCTTGATTACCGTCCGCACGTGGTTCGCGCCGAAGTGATAGGCGAGGAACCGGTAATCCGGGATCCCGGCGACGATGAGATCGGCGCTCTTGCCGGCTTCTATGCTCCCGATCCCGGCCGAGAGCCCGAGCGCGGCCGCGCCGTTCAGCGTCGCGGCGGTGATCGCTTCCTCCGGCGTCATGTGCATCTGCGTGCATGCAATCGTCATCATCATCGGCATCGAATAGGACATGCAGGACCCGGGGTTGAAATCGCTTGCGATCGCAAGGGGCACCCCGGCGTCGATGAGCGCCCGGGCAGGCGCATACCCGTGATTCAGGAAGAACGAAACTCCGGGGAGTATGCCGGCCACGACTCCCGCCTCCTTCATCGCGGCGATCCCCCGCGGGCTCACGCGTTCCAGGTGATCGGCCGAGACGGCCCCGAGACGCGCTGCAAGCTCGGCGCCCCCCATCGGCGTCAGTTCATCCGCGTGCACCTTCAGGGCCATGCCCCAGGTCCGGGCGGCGTTGAGGACACGCTCCGCCTCGGCCAGGTCAAAATACCCTTTTTCACAGAACACGTCGCAGAAGCGGGCGAGCTTTTTGCGCCCCACGTACGGGATCATGGTATCGACGAGCAGAGCGACATACTCTCCCGTCCTGCCGCTGTATTCGGGAGGGACGGCATGTGCGCCGAGAAATGTCGGCACCACCCCCATCAGCTCCTCCGAGCGCAGCTCGACGATCGCCTCGAGCATCTTGATTTCGGAGTCCATGTCGAGACCGTACCCCGACTTTATCTCGACGGTGGTGGTCCCGCTTTGCATCATGGCGTTCATGTACCTGACGGTCTGCCTTTTGAGAGCCTTCTTCCCGGCCGCGCGGACATGACCGATGGTGCTCAGTATCCCGCCCCCCTGTTCGGCAATCTGCTGGTACGTCGCCCCCTCGGAGCGGAGCGCGAACTCCTTTTCCCTGCTCCCGGCGAACATCGCGTGCGTGTGCGAGTCCACGAATCCGGGAAGGACCGTCATGCCCCCCGCATCAAGCTCGGCGACATCAGGGGGGAGTGTTTCCTTCCATTCCCGCATCGGGCCGGCCCATGCGATCTTCCCGTCCCGGCAGAGGACGCCGGCATCGGTCAGGATGCCCAGATCCCGCATATCCGCGCCCGTTTTTGCGGTTTTCCCCCGGGCGGCGACGGTAACGAGCTGGGAGATATTCTTAAGAAACAGATTCAAAACGGATGGCGAAAATGCGAGTGTGGGGAAAAGATACTAAATCGGAGGGCGAGCCGCAAGGTGGAATTCCCTCGTCAAAACACCGTGCGGTGCCAAGACGAATGGAGAAAATGGGTTAACTTCATGGCATATCGAAGAACGAAGACCACCTTGAAATCCCGGCAACGTCAACCGATATTTCAAGGTAGCTGTTCAGCGGGCAGCGGTCTGCAGGACCAGGTCGGAGAGAGGGGGGATACCGCCATCGCGCTTCATCAGATCGGCATACTTCCCGAAAAAGTCCGCGGGCCCGTTCGCGATCGTCTCCATCAGGGCCTGGCGTCCAAGCGTCTGATCGATCTGCCTGGCGATGATCATGCCGGTGATCGCGCCGTAGCTTTCCCAGTACCCCGACGTGTTCGAGAGCCGGATGATGTCCTCCGACCTCCTGAACGATGTCCCCGGCGCAAGGAGCTCGGCGGCGTTCCTGTTGAATTCCGCGAACGCGCGCCGGGCCCTCTCCAGGCCGTCCGGCGGAAGCTTGCCGCGCGAGGACTGCACGAGCGTGAGGTAGTAGGCAACCCCCTCGTTGTGCGAGAGATCCAGGAGCTGGTCGAGGGGGGTGCGGTGCGTGGCGTAGTAATTCCTCCAGAAGGGTGAGCCGTCCTTGTAGACGCCGAAGGCCGCGTGGAACACTTCGTGGGCGACGACGCTCAGCATCCCGATGAAGCGCTCGTCCACGGTGCGGCCGTAGTTCACGCACTTCGCCAGGTTGACGACGATCGTCAGCTCCCCCTCCCCCTCACCGGTAAAGGCAGGGGAGTCCCCCCGCCAGATGACGCGCCGGACAAACGCGTCGATGTTCTGGTGACCGAACGCAACGAAGTAGACGGGGATCACGGTGTTCACCCTTGCCCCGGCGGGGAAAACCTGTGCGACGGTGCTCACGACCTTTTGGCCGAAATTCCGCTTCTGGGCCTCCTCGAAGAGCTCGATGATCGCCGAGACCTTCGCGCGGGCATCCCGCATGCGGAACACGTCGTCGTCGAGTCCCTGGTTGAACTTGACAGCCTCCAGGGCTTGCTCCAGCGCCGGCGTGTCGAGCCGGCGCTGGGCCAGCAGCGCCGTCGTCGAGAGCGCGATCTGGCTCCCGCGCAGTGCCGCAATGTCCGCCGGCCGCCCCCCGAGACCCTGGTACAGCTCCAGCGTCTTCTCCGCCGATGCATAGTCGATGCGGAGGAAGACATTGAAGAAATCCCCATCGGCCCCGCACGAGACCGCCCCGACGAGGAGCGTGCAGGCGAGAAGGAGTGTGCGTCTCACAGGACCTTCACCACGACGATTGTCATGTCATCGTGCTGGGGCGCCCCGGTCGCATACGTGTGAACCGCCGCCATCAGGCGCTCGATGATCGCCCCGGGCGTGAGACCGTCGATGACGCCGTCCCGCATGACGTCTTCCACCCGCTCCGCGCCGTACATCTCCTCGTGCGTGTTCATCGCCTCGGTGAACCCGTCAGTGAGCATGAACAGGATGTCGCCCGCTGCGAGCTGCACGGTCCTTTCTTCGTACGTGCTGTCCTCCTTCATGCCGAGCGGGAACCTGACACCCGGAGGGTCGAGCCAGGTCAATTCGCCGCGGCTTTTCAGCAGGGGCCTGGTCTGCCCGGCGTTGGCGAACGTCACCGTCTTCCTTGCCGTGTCGAGCGCCGCCAGAAGGAATGCAACGAAGTGCCCGCGTCTTGAATGGGTGAATATCGACTTGTTCAGCCGCGTGAGAATCACCGCGGGGGACGTTGACAGGTCGACCTCCCCCGCTATCGCCCCGATTGTGAAGACCGCGGACATCGCCGCCTGCATCCCCTTCCCCGAGACATCGAAGACCGAGATGCCGAAGACGCCGCCGTTCGTACCGAGCGGCGCGTAGTCGAACAGATCCCCCCCCACATTCGCCGCCGGCACGGAGATCCCCGCGATTTCGAACCCTGGCAGCGAGGGGTCGGACTTCGGCATGAGCGAAACCTGGACGTCGTGGGCAAGCTTGAGCTCGGTCTGAAGCGTTTCCTTCTCCCCGCGTTCCAGGGAGATGACCCACGTGACGAGGTTCACCGCGCCCAGGACCAGGCCTCCCGAGATGATCAGGGGCATGAGCCCTGAACCGATCTTGACGAACGCGGCAACGAGCCCGAGGGCGATCAGCGTGTACGAAATGACGATGACCCTGAGCCTGTCGGAGGGGACATTTTCATAGATGCGGTCAGTCCAGAGGAGGGAAAACACCAGTGCGTTGAAAAGGCCCACGCGCTCGGGGGAGGCTTCCATTATCTTCCACGCGTCCTCCTTTTTCCGGGCGACGGCGGCCGAGAGCCGCTCCCATGTGAGATAGAGGATCCCCGCGATGACGAGATCGACGCCGAACCGCCCCCAGCCGTGTCCCCCCGAACCTTCAGCGAGCGCGGAGACGAGCTCCACGACGATGAGGATCTTGAGAAGGGTGACGAGAATCTTTTTGAATCGCACCGGATCAATCATTGTGCGCCGTCATAAGAATGTGCGCCCCTGAGCGGGGGCGGATCCGTATCATCGCCCCGTCGAGCGCATGCAGCGTGCGGGCGAGGGGGTAACGCCATGAAGGGGGCAGCCTGAGCTTTGGCGCAAGATAATACCAGAATGGACAGAACGTGAAATACTCCTCGACGCGGAACCGGGAGGCGATCTCCGCATGAATCGAGGGTCCCGAGATCTCCTCAAAGGGGGATTCGGCGTGCAGGAGCTTTGCCGAGCCCTGCGCGAACGCCTTTCGCTTCCGGCTTTCGGGAGTCAGGAACGAGAGGAGGCGCCGCCGGAGCCCCCATTTCGAACGGTACGACCTGTACGTCGGCAAGAGCGCAAACAAGCCTGCGGCAACCACTCTCCGCACGCTTCCCATCCCGACAAAATCCATCACGACAAGCCGGCCGCCGGGGACGAGCGCCGCGCGCACGCGGTCAAGCAGGTCTCCCAGCTCGAGGATATGGTGGAGTGCGTCGTGGGCCACCACACAGTCGAACGACGACGGGGGGAGGGGCATCAGGTTCAAATCCCCCGACAGGAACTCCGTCCTGTCCGCGAGTCCCCTGCGCAGCGCTTCACGCCCGGCCGCCCGGACCCGCTCAGGGCTCAGATCGATCCCCGTCACGCGCAGCCCGCGCCCGGCGAGCGCGAGCGCGGTCCCACCGCTGCCGCAACCGAGCTCAAGCACGCGGGGACCGTGCTCCTCCACGCGACGGAGGAAATGGCGATACTCCCTGCCGAAGAATATCTCAAAGAGCCGCGCGTCGTCCCAGATCTGCGGATCTTCCCCGTCACACGCGACGACGCTCCAGTGTGCAGCCTCCCGGCCGATCAGGATATCGTACTCTTCCCTGTTCATATATACGCGGGAACCGTGCTCATGTTTCCCGCGGCTCATCCGGCCGCACTGCGAAGCCCGTGCAGGCGAGCACGGGAAGACGGGGGTATTTGGGAAAACGGGGATCCGCCGCTGAGAGCACGCACCTGGTGAACGCGCTCCCATGCGCACTTTTCACCTCGTGCGCGTGCAGACACCGGCTGCAGAGGCCGGCAGCGGACTGTAGATGGCTGCTGCGTGGAGGCAGGCTCACTGCTGCTGCGCGATCTCCCTGGGAGCGGTTTGCCACAGACAGAGGACGCAGCCGTCCGGGGCCGCAAACTGGGCCCATGACCCCATCGCCCCCATGTCGGTCTTCTTGACGAGCACCTTCCCTTTTGCCTTCTTGATCTCTTTGAGCTTCGCGACGATATCCTCAACCTCGATGTAGACGTTCACCTGTCCCTTCTTCGGCATCTTCTTCAGTTCATACAGTCCGCCGTTGGGCTGCGTGCCCGCCCTGAAGAGGACATAATCCATGTCCGGGACATCCTCGAACGACCATCCGAACACCGTGCCGTAGAATTTCTTCGCCTTCTTGAAATCCGTGGTAGGTATTTCGATGTGGCCGAATCCGTTCATAGAGTCCTCCTGTCGTTTATGATTTACGAATGGCGAATCATCGGTATGCGAAGATTCCACCGTCCCGCGTTGTCGATCGCGCGCTCATACCCCGCGTCCGCGTGCCGCATAATCCCCAGTCCCGGGTCGTACGTCAGCACCCGCTCCAGCCTGCTTTCAGCCTCCTTCGTCCCGTCCGCGACGACGACCATTCCCGCGTGAATCGACAGCCCGATGCCGACTCCCCCGCCGTGGTGCACGCTCACCCAGCTCGCACCTCCGCTCGCATTCAGGAGTGCATTGAGAATCGGCCAATCCGCGATCGCGTCGCTCCCATCTCGCATCTTCTCCGTTTCACGGTTAGGCGAGGCGACCGAGCCGCAATCAAGGTGATCCCGGCCGATGACGATCGGCGCGCTCACCTCGCCGCGCGCAACGAGGTCGTTGAAGATCTTCCCCATCGCCGCCCGCTCGCCGTACCCGAGCCAGCAGATGCGGGACGGGAGCCCCTGGAAGCGGACCTGCTTCTGCGCTTTGTCGATCCAGCGGCACAGGGGCCCGTTTCCGGGGAATTTCTCCACGACCGCGCGGTCGGTCCTGTATATATCTTCGGGATCTCCCGAGAGGGCCACCCAGCGGAA
>PMDK01000147.1 GCA_003154425.1 Ignavibacteriota bacterium | reverse complement strand
GGGATCATGAACATCATGCTTGTCTCGGTCACCGAACGGACGCGCGAGATCGGGATCCGGAAATCGGTCGGGGCACAGAAGTCCGACATCCTCTCACAGTTCATGATCGAAGCGGTCATCCTCTGCGAAATCGGCGGCGTGGTGGGCGTTCTCGCCGGGATCGCGGGGGGGAATGTCGTCAGCATACTCACGGATTCTCCTGCAGTGATCCCCTGGGACTGGGTGGGTATCGGGATTGTCAGCTGCTCGATCGTCGGGTTCGTGTTCGGAGTCTACCCGGCGTGGAAGGCGGCAAACCTCGATCCAATCGAGGCCCTCAGGTACGAATGACACCATCACTGTCCTTGCCCGCCGGCGTGAACTCCTCCGCAATTCACCCGCGCTCCGGCGTGATCGCCCTGGCGGCGGGAATCCTGCTCTCCCTGTGCCTCGCTTTTCCGTCGCCGCTGGCGGCACAGGACAAAAGCGACAGCCCTGTCTTCAAGAAATACCGCCCGCCGCCGCAGCCCCCGCTCGTCGTGCAATCCGACGCTCTCTACCAGATGTGGGAGACGTTCATTGTCACACGCAAGGCGAACGCCGGAGACGTTCTTGCACAGCACGAGCTTTCCATCCGTTACCTGCTCGGCCGGGGCGCGGCAGCCGACACCACGAGGGCGGCGTACTGGATGCGGAAGGCGTCCGACCAGAACTACACCCCCGCGATGTTTAACTTCGCGATCATGTGCTACAATGGCTGGGGGGTGCCGTGGGATCCCTTCGATGCGTACAGGCTGTTCCGCTCCTGCGCGCTGAAGAACATGGCGGAGGCGGAGTATGCGATGGCGCAGTTCCTCACCGAGGATCTCGTCATTCCGCGCAACTTTGACTCCGCGTACGCGTGGGTGAAGAAATCGGCGGATGCGGGATACCTGCCGGCGAAAGAAGCACTTTACCGCCTGGAGAAGCAGGGACTGGGACCGGGCCGCCAGGACAGCGTGAGGGCCTCTACGGCAAAGGCGCCGAACACCGGTCTGGTGTTTCTCGATTTTGCGCAGGATACCGGCGCCGTGTCGGGGGACAGCCTGCTGTTGAAGGAGGCGATGCAGAACGCCTCGCCGTCGGTCAGGAAAGCGCTCGGCATATCGAAGCTCCTGGAAACCGAGACGCAGGCTGATTCATCGACACTCGCCGCGATCATCCAGGCCGGCGATGCCGGAAGCCCTGAAGCGCTGACGGTTCTCGGGCGCTCCTACGAGAAGGGGATCGGTGTGCCAAGGGACCCGGTGAGGGCCTGTGCGGCATACGTTCGCGCCGTGCGCCTCGATTCTCCCCGGGCCCCGGAGCTTCTCCTGAAGCTGCTCGAGCAGAAAAGCACGCTCCCGCATATCAAAGCCGGGGCGGCAAAGGGGGATCCGGAAGCGGAGTTTGCGTGGGCGGGAGTGTCCGCGCTCGGATTTGACGGGGTGCTTGCACAGGCGCAGGTGTACCTGAGCGGGGACGAGGCGTTCCGATTTCTGACGAAGGCGGGGGACAAGGCCTACACCCCCGCACTTGTGGAAGCGGGACTTGCGTATTACGCGGGACGCTGGGTCCCCCGGAGCATGGAAAAAGCAACCGAACTCTGGACCCGGGCTGCCTCGCTCGGGAGCAAGGACGCGATGGTGCGGATTGCACTGATGACGCTCCGCGCGCCGGCCGATACATCGGGGAGGCGGGAGGCGGTGCAGATCCTGAAGAGGGCGGCGGACGAGGGTTCCGTGCTCGCGGAGGTGGGGCTCGGCTATTGCTATGAGACAGGCACGGGGCTCCCCGTCCGGGATGCCGAAGCCGCGTCCTTCTACCGCGCGGCTTCGGTACGCGGGAGCCAGGATTCATTCCGCGCGCTGCGGCGGATGCATGACGCGATAAGGCCCGCCGACCCGGAATTCCGCCTCCCCGACTGAAGTTGTCGCCTACGGCGACAACTGAAGTGGCGCCGAAGGTGGCGCCGCAGGCGCCNNAGGCGCCTCTTCCGGCGCCGCTCAGTACAGGAACATCGGCTTGCCGAGGAGCGCCGCCACCTTCGGCTTGTAGTTCTCGCTGTCGTACAGCTCTGCGATATCGACGACCTTTTTCCCCTGCGAAATCATCTCGATCGGATTGACCGTGTATTTCCCCTCCCTGAGTGCGACCATCTTGCCGAATTCCCCCTTCAATACCAGGTCCGTGGCGAGGCTCGCGTAGCTGATCGCCACCATCCGGTCCAGCGCGTCCGGTTCGCCGCTCCGCATCAGGTACGCGACCTGCTGGTAGATGACGTGCGATCCGGTCAGCTTCTGGATCGCGTCGCCGGTGATCGCCCCGATCCCGCCGAGCTTTTTGTGTCCGAAGGCGTCCGCCTGGCCGTACTCCACGATCTTTCCCCCCACGAGCTGCGCCCCCTCGGAGATCGTCATGATCGCGTAGTTGCTCGGGTTGTTCTTCTTGTCCTCCATGAGGAATTTCGCCAGCCGCTCGGGGTCGAAGTGGACCTCGGAGATGATTGCCCTGTCCACCCCGGCCAGGTAGGCCGATATCAGCGAGGTCTCCCCCGAATTCCTGCCGAAGAGCTCGACGATCGCTATCCGTTCATGGGAGCCGGTCGGAGTGCGGAGGTTCGTGATGAAGTCGACGCTCCTGGTCACCGCCGTTGAAAAGCCGATGCAGTAGTCCGTCCCGTAGACGTCGTTGTCCATGGTCTTCGGAATCGCCACCACGGGGAACGATTCCCCGTGAAGCCGGACCGAGTAGCTGAGCGTGTCGTCCCCCCCGATCGTGATGAGGGCATCGACGTTCAGCGCACTCAGCACCCGGAGTATGTGGGGGGTGAAATCCAGCCTTCCATCGCCCGACGGATGCTTGGGGTCCCTCAGAAAACCGGGGGTTTCGGAGGCCTTGACTTTCCCGGGGTTGGTCCTGGAGGTATGGAGGAACGTCCCCCCCGAACGGTCGATCGTGCGGGTGTTCGTCTTCGTCAGAGGGATGACCCACTCTGAAGAGTGCTCCTTGTCTGCAGTGTTATAGTTCAGGAGACCTGCCCAGCCCCGGCGGATGCCGAGGACTTCATATCCCGCGTCGATGGCGCGGAACACCACCGCCTTGATGCACGGGTTGAGGCCGGGGACATCTCCGCCCCCGGTGAGTATGCCGATGCGTTTCATAGAGTTATGCCTTCATTCGTTTTCCTTTTTCCTCGTACGTAAAGATCCATCCGCAGATCTTCCCCGGATCGATCTCGGCGAGGTTTTTCCAGTATTCACGGTTGTGCATGACGCGCGAACTGGTCTCGTTCGCAGGAAGGTTTTCCACCATCCTGCTGATATCCATCAGGCGCTTGAGCCAGATGGTCATGTTCTTCTGGCGCAGATCCACCCATCCGTCGTGTGCCCACTGGTCGATTGCCTTCGGCGTGACCGGGAGCGTCTCGTCCCCCCGGGGCGGCGGGATCTTGATCGTCGCCCCCCGGAGCATGGATTTCCCGTCCGGGAGGAGGATCGGGATGCCGATGGATATTATCTGGGATCGGAGCTTGTCGTCGATCTCGATGAGGTCCGTGAGACGCCGGCTCATCGTCGTCGCGTCGGATCGCGTGACGCTCCTGATGTCTCCGAAGCAGAGCCTGAGAAGATAGGACTCGTACAGGAGCTTTGAGAGCCGGGGGGGACCGAGCATCTCGAAGGCGACGCTGTCCACCCCGTGGTCCCTCTCGAGTTGCTGAAGGCTTTCCATGGCGCTGTTGAACATGAACCCCGCGCGATATGTCGGTGCCAGGGTTGCGTTGTCAAGCGCGTTGATGATGTCATGGCCTGTGTTCCCGGCCCTGATTTCGAAAATCGTGCTCTCGGCGATTTCTTCGGGGGTCACGAATTCCATCTGGCCGGGGGTAGAGATCGCCTCGAATTCCCCGCGGGAGAAGAGCCCGTTTTCTCCCGTATCGATGTACACAGATTTGAGAGTCTGCTCGGTGGGCGTTGCGGCCCCCGGCATGCGCAGACGGAGCACCCTGTCGATGCGGACCGCCCGGGATGGGGGGCAGTCCACGAGCTCGATGGGCTTTCCGCGCCGGGTGACTTCGCCGTACGCGATCTTCTTCCATGCGATGGCCGCGGTCGGCTTGATTTCCTTCGTGATCGGTGCGTCGGGTGTCCGGCCCATGAGGAACAGGAGGAGCGTGTGCGCACCCGCGACCGCGGATTTCGAGAGGAGCACGCGTGAGGGGCGTTCCTCGCTGTGCGTGTACGGGATGTTCAGTCCCATGCCGCCGGTTCCGCTCGTCCCGATCTTCACGTAGATGCCGGTCCCCGCTATCTGCATGGACCGGTACATGATCTGAACGTGACGGATGAGCTGGGGGACGTAGAGCGTGCAGAGGAGCCGTTCGACGCTTTCGAAGAGCGTCGCCGGGGGAGCCTTACGGGAGGAACGCGCGTGCTTCACATCGCTGATAAGCTGGCGTGAGATCTGGAAAACGTCCTGATAGGCGATCCCCGTGGCCGAGTTGACGCAGTCGACGACGACGTCGGGTTTGTATTTCTGGATCAGACGGTACAGGCTCGACCGTTTGAGGACAGGCCCGGAAAGCTCCTCAACGATGTCTTCGATGATCATCGTCCTGAACTTCTGGCTCGACAGGACGGTTTCGCGCGGCATGTCTTTCAACTGCTCGCGGACGAAGATGTTCCCCCACCAGGGGATAAAGAAATCCCTTCCTGCATCGGGATAGTCATGGCGCAGGCTCTCCACCGCCTCCGTGGCCTCAGCCTTGGTGAGAGAAGTGACGATCATCCGGTTCGGACGTTCGTTCATGAACCGCCGGCAGATCGCCGATCCGACGAGTCCCCACCCGCCTATGACGAGCACAGTCTTGCCCTGAATATCCATACGCTGATCTTGAATGAATGAGTCGGGAATGTGCGAGTCGCTGCAAGAACAGAGAGGTGCACCAATGTACAGCAGAAGGGGGGAATAAGCAACAGGCGGGGCCCGCCGCTTCCGGCGGCGGGCCCCGGTGCTGTCGTCCCGGACGTAACCCTCTATCTTGGCGCGATCCGTGTGCTGAAGAACCTGTCGCCCCAGCCGATATTGAGCGTTCCGCCGGATGTCCCGTCCCGTTCAAACCAGATCCGGAAAGGATCGATCGGCGAAGGGGCCCGCTCCTGTTTCATGACGATCCGTGCGAGGTCGGCTTTGGGATCGTAGGCCGGCTCGCGCCCTCCGGGCTTCTTGCTGATGATGAGCGTGAACGCGCTTGCAGAGGGGATCGAGTAGAGCGTGTACGATCCGGCGGGGACGCTCCTCCCGCCGATCGTCACGTCGCCTTCAGCCGTGAGGGATGTGGCGAGGTTAGCCCCCGTGCGCCAGACCGAATCGTTCGGGACGACCACCCCCCAGATTGAACGGCCGCGCATGTAGGGACGGCTGTATCTGACGGCCACTCTTTTCCCCGCAAGCGTTATTTCCGTGGAATCACCAGCGCTCAGCGGGCGGATACGGTCGCTCTTCTGGAAGGGGACGGACACGGAGGTGTTCTCCCACAGCAGCTTCATAACCCCCGAGGTTTTGCCTGTCCCCTTGAGGACGATCGTGAACGTATCCACCGTCGCGGGGACGGTTTCAACGGTCGCATCGAACCGGGCGAGATCCTGGGATGGATCGTAGACCGTCCCCCATTGCCCTGTCTGCTTGTTGAGAATCACTTTCCAGCCGTCCGGCGACGGGAGCGTCCAGAGCGTATACGACCCGCGCGTCACGGGAGCGCCGCCGAACGTCATGTCGAACGACGTCTTCAGGGAGGTCGCCTGGTTTGCGCCCGTGCGCCAGACCTTGTTCCAGGGGACCAGCCCCCCCATGATCTTCCTTCCACGCATCGACGGGCGTCCGTAGTTGACGCTGATGACGTTCGTGTCGAGCGAGAGGAACACGGAGTCGCGCGGGCTCGGGATGGGCTGCTGGCTGAAGACCCCGGGTGCTGCGGCAAGGAGAGCCGTGCAAAACGCTGAACCGATGATCAGACCTCGCATAAGGATCCTTTGAAGTTGTCAGTGAATGTGAAGGAGGGGTCATCCCCTCCCGTTATACTTTTTCTATCACGACAGCTGTTCCGTACGCCAGCACTTCGGTCACGCCTGACATCACCTCGTTGGCGTCGTAGCGCATGCCGACGACTGCATTGGCGCCGTGCTCGGCGGCGTGCTGCATCATCAGCATGAACGCCTCCTCGCGTGTCCGCTCGCAAAGCTCCTGCAGGAGAGAGATGTTCCCGCCGAAGAGCGTCTGGATGCCCGCGCCGATGTTGCCGACGATCGACCTCGACCGCACGGTGATCCCCCGCACGACGCCCAGATTCCTGACGATGCGATACCCGTCGAGCGTAAACGCAGTGGTGACGAGTTTGGGATCCATGGATCTGCCTCCGGTTGTTGTCTATTTGATTTTCAGTGAGTTGATGGTTCTGTCATACGCTTTGAGGTACTCCTCGCGCTGGGGACGATACCAGTCCATCGTCACGCGGAACACTTTGTCGTTCTTCACAATGAAATAGAACCTCCTCTCCACATTCGCCGTGGCGGCGTACGTCAGGGATAGTGCATTCAGTCCCGCCACGGTCGACTTGGACGTCGCCGTCGCCTTGTATTTTCCCTTGTTCTGGTCGAAGACCTTCTCCACTGTCAGGCCCTTGGCGCCGAAGACGTCGACCCGGATGGAGCAATCCTGGCGTACCCCGCGCAGTTCGATGACCTCGTCGTTCTGCCCTTTGGGGACGCTGATGCCGTTGAAGTTGTCCGGGTACTGGAGCGAGAAGAGTTTTCCGCTGGCCTCCGCCATCGTTTCGGATGGGAGGGTCGGATCCTTTCCGGGGACAGCCGCCTTCGGAATCTGGAATGTGGCGATCGAGGCGTCGAATACCGCCTTGTACGCGTCGTAGTACGGGCCGAACCCTGCGCAGCTGATCTCGTAGATTACCGTGTCTGAAGGGACATAGATGCGCTGACCTGTCTCCTTGACGGTCTTGGTGTGCTGCCCGGAGTACCCGTAGCGGGTCCCCGGCCGGCCCCCGACCGTGAGTGTCTCCCCCTTGGCGACGACGAACTTCCACGTGATCATCTCATCGATGATCTTTTTCACCGTATCCGGGTCGGAGGAGCGGATGACCTTCACGCCGATCATGACACCGTCGGGGAACTCCCCGGTCGGGTCGAGGAATTTTTTGTCAACCTCCTGCGCGCTGTAGAATCTCGCGCGGCCGACCTCGGTGTTCGGCATCCACCCTTTGGGATACTGGATCGAGTAGCCGAATCCGGGGTCCTTATAGGTGTCCATCTCGCCCGGTCTCACGGGCTCCATTTTCTTATCACCGCCGCATCCCGCGATGAACAGGACAAGCATGAGCGTGCTGAAGAGGACGGCAACGCCTGTCGCACAACGGGCATTGGTGGTCATCGGGTTGGCCTTTCCAGGATTGTGAATGGATGATGAATGGTCAATGTCCGGGCACCACGGTATCGTACCACGGTTTCTTGTCGCGGGAGCCCGCCTGATCCACGTGGATGTGTTTCGCTTCGGTAAATTCCTTCAAGCCCTCCAGCCCGAATACCCTGCCGATCCCGCTCTGCTTGTACCCCCCGAACGGAGCGCGCTCGTTCAGAATATGCCATTCGTTGATCCAGACCGTGCCTGCGCGGAGCGAACGGGCGACCGCCATGGCACGCTGCGGGTCTTTCGACCACACCCCCCCCGCCAGGCCGTACACGGAGTCGTTGGCCATGCGGACGGCATCGTCCGTGTCCCTGTACCGCCGAACGGGTTGAGCGAAGTGAACGTCCGCTTCCCCTCTCCGTCGACGAACTGGTCGTTGATAAAGAGCTGGTACAGTCTCACGCTGACGCCGCTGTTACTTCCCGCATAGTGAAAAGACGATACNNAATCGTTCCCGCGGTTCGGGCCGTCGTTCCCGCATTTTCCCCCTCTCAGTCTATGTCGCGCTCAGCCGGAAAGGGATACGTAGAGTGCTGTGTTTCAACGACTTAAGCATGGAGGCGGTCCCCCCCCACGCTCGCCTGGTACTCCCCCGGATGCTGGCACGGCTGTTGAGACCTTACATTGTACAGATGAATTCCCGGCATCACCACACCCTTTCTAGGAGGATCTCCCGATGAAGTTCCTGGGTTACTGTTTCCTTGCCTTTCTGCTCCTTGTCGCCGTGACCGGCGCTGCGTTTGCGCAACTGCCCCCCCCGCCGGGCAATCTGACGGCGAAGGCGACGGGTCAATTCCCTGCGGGCATCGACCTGAACTGGCAGCTGGCCAAGATTCTTCCCCCTGTGCCGCCTGGCGCGTTCAACGTCTATCGCTCCGTGGACGATTCAATCTCCTTCAAGTTCCTCAACCTGACAGACAAGACCGCATACAACGACCGGGAGGTGGTCGCCGGGCATACGTATTTCTATTACGTGACGTGGGTCTGGATGATGCCCGACTCTACGGTCCGGGAAAGCGGCAGGAGCAACCTGGCCTGGGTTCAGCTCGGACCCTCCGGCGGAGAAAAGACGGGGAAGATCGCCGGAACGGTGACCGACAGCGTGAGCGGCAAACCCGTACCGAATTCACAGGTCATGTTTTTCCGGCCGGCCTCACCGATCCTCTGGGTACCCGAGACCTGGGCCGACAGTCTCGGAAGGTATTCCGCGGTGCTGGACACCGGAACCTACCTGGTGCACTGCAGCCCTCCGTTCCCCATGGGGCGTCTCGTCATGACGGTTTTGCCGTTCCCCGTCTACAAACCACAATGGTACAAGCACGCCTACGATCCCGCTCTTGCCACGCCGGTGAAAGTCAGCGATGGCGGCACGGACACGATCGACTTCGCGCTTGCCCGGTTCGTCTTCCCGACCCTTGTGCATCTCAGGGGGACGGTCCGTGACTCGGCGGGAAATCCTCTGAAGGGGGCTCTCGTTGCCTTCACACGCACCGTGCAGGAGATGCATGCGATGTCTTCCGCGGGAGAAGCGGTGACGGATCTTCCCGGGGAGACGTTCGTCGTGGAGAACCTGGGGTGCATACAGGGGGTCGCCTGGAAGGGGCTGACCGACTCTACAGGCTCGTACGATGCAACGGTACTGTCGCAGCGTTCCTACATAGCGCTGGCGGCGAAGGGGGGATACTTCCCGCAGTATTATGACCACAAGAACACGCCGCCCGAAGCGACGATCATACAGGTGACCGCCGATATGACCGGGATTGATTTCAATCTGAACCCGTACCACCCGCCCCAGATGTACAGCATCAGCGGCGTCGTGTGGGATTCAGCGGGCATCAGGGTCCCCTCCCGGATCATCGTGTTTCCCCTCCGGTCGTATGCGAGCCGGCCGGCCCGGTTCGCCTTTACCGATTCTCTCGGCACATACTCCGTGGACCACCTGCTTGCGGGCAGATACATCGTGCTCGCCGTGCCGTTCGGCAAGTACGCACCCGCCTTCTACAAAGCAGGTGCGTTCGGTGTGATCAGGTGGAAGGACGCCGACACCGTGACGGTGGCAGCCAATGTCGCGGGGATCACTATCGGTGTCGTGCAGATACACAGCAACGGTGTCGCAACGCTCACCGGGAGGATCACATCGGCGGGCCAGCCGTTGGAGGGAGTGAATGTGGTTGCCTCCGACGCAGGCGGCGCTGCGCTGGGGTACGGGATGACGGACGGTTCGGGCTCCTACGTCATCGATGCGCTCCCGGCCGGACCGTCCACGCTCACCGTTGACCTTGTGGGCTACAACGGCGTGCAGCAGATGATCAACGTCGCTCCATCGCAGTTTGGACTGTCGCAGGATTTTTCTCTCGGAATCACGACCTCGGTTTCCGGAGCGCGGGACGTCCCGCAGGTGTACGCCCTCCAGCAGAACTATCCGAACCCGTTCAACCCGTCCACCCGCATCAGCTTCTCGCTGCCGCAAGGGGGTGCGGTGACGCTGAATGTGTTTAACCTGTTGGGACAGCTGGTTACGACGCTGGTGAACGGTCCCATGACTGCGGGGACACATGAAGCGGTGTGGGACGGTCGTGATGCTGCGGGGAGGGTGCTCTCGAGCGGCGTCTACTTCTATCGGATCGATGTAAAGGGTGTTGGCGGAGGTGCTGCGTACGCGGCGATGAGGAAGATGGTTTTACTGAAGTAGTGGGGGGCCGCCGCAAAACGCGGGAAGGGGCTCCGGGACTGGTCCCGGGGCCCCTTCGAGTGTTTGCCCGGCATGATGTGCTAACTTGTGACGCTCCGCAGTCTTCGTCCCATGTCATGCACCTCCATCCTGATCCGGGCCCCGATTGAGCGCAGCTCTTCCTTCATCCTCTCCATCTCCCTCTTCAGCGCATTCCCTTCGAATCCGGGCGGTGCGGTGTTGAAAGGGAAAGACCGGAAATTCCCCCATCCCTCCTCCTCTGCCCCTTCTGACTCGACGGTGATCGTCTTCTGTTCCCCTTTCCGGAGTATGCCGAACTCAACCTTGTCCCCCTTCCTGGTCCCGTCGAGGGCCTCGAGGATGTCCCCGGCACTTTCCACGTCTTCCTTCCCCGCTTTGATAATGACGTCTCCCGCCCTGAACCCCGCCTTCTCCCCCGCGCTCTTCCGTTCAACCTCCTGCACGAGCACACCTTTCCCCTTCGGTGCCTGGAAATATTCCGCAAGCTGCCCGTTCAGGTCGCTGACCGTCAGCCCCAGCATCACCTCCGATCGGAACATGTGGAACCTGGGGATCCGGGGAATTCGGACGTCCCCGGGGCCGTGGAAGGAGAACGCGAGATCCCTGCGCGGAGCTTTCCCGAGCACGGCCTGAAGGTTCTTCTTCTCCTCCCCCCGGTACAGGGTGACGCTCGCCTGATCGCCGGGTGATGCCGCGTGTACCGCCGAGCGGAGGTCATCCGATTCCTCGATGGTCTTCCCGTTGAATTCCACGATAACGTCATTTTCCCGGATTCCCGCCTTTTCGGCGGGGCTCTCCCCGGTGACATCGTTGACGAGGGCCCCGGATTTCACATGGAGGTCCCTCTCCCGCGCGATCCGGGCCGTGACATCCTGGATCGCGACGCCGAGCCAACCGTGCCTTTCATTCCCGGTTCCGTGTTTCTCCCCGGTTCTCTCACCTGCGGCGGATCCGCTCCCCGCGGCGCAGAGCGATATCACAAGTGCTGCTGCAACGGTTCTTCCGTTCATCGGTCCCTCCTCGTGAGTTGAAAGCCCGTCCGCACTAGGGCGGCAGGGGCTGTTAGTGTCCCTTCAGTATGTCATACAGCGCGGACCGCGCGCTCTCGCCGCCGATGCTCCCGAGGTAATAGACCGCGTCCCTCCGGAGATCGTAGTCCTCGTCGGCGAGCGCAACTCTCTTCAGAAAATCGACCGCCCTGTCGTTTCCGACATCCGCAATCGTATACACGATCGTCCGCCGCTGGTCGGCGCGGGACTTCGGAAGTGATCTGAAGAGATCCTCAAGAACGGTCACGCGCTGGTTCTTGTCCGTTCCGTGTTCGCCGATGTAGTCGATGGCAAAGCCCTGGAGGTCCGCGCTCGTGTCCTTCTGTGCGATCTCAACGAAGACGGAAAGGGCATCGTGCTTCGTGAAACCAGACAGGGCATCCATCGCCGCCTCGCGGAGGGGATGAACCTGACGCGTGTCGAGTGCGACATCCCTGAGCGTCGAGAATGATCTGTCGTCCTCCTTTGTCTCCCCGAGAGCGTAGAGAGCGTCCATTTTGAGCCGTGTTGCGTCGTCGAGCTTCTCTTCTTCCCGCCACCCGGCAAAAGGCGCAGGGGCGTGGGCGGGGCCTCCGCTTCTGGCCATATGCCGTATCTCGCGCTTCAGCTGGCGGAGGAGATTTCCGGTATTGGGTGCGATGGGGACGCCGGGGGCGCGCCGGGGGAATCCGGGGGGGGTGGGGGCGGCCGCTCCCCGCGGCATCTCCGGCATTTCGATCTGGAGCGCGTTCAGATCCGCGACGGCGTCATCGAAGTACGAGCTTTTCGGGTGTTCCCGAATGAATCTCTTGTAATCCTCGATCGCCTTTTCCCTGTCGGAATTCTTGAGACTGTAGGCGGTCCAGTACCGGGCGTCATCGGCATAGGAGCTCCCCGGGTACTTCGCGAGGAGTTCCTCGAATTTCTTCCTCGCCGCCGCGTACCTCTCTTCGAGCACGAGCGCATATCCTTCTTTGTAGAGCGTGTAGCCGGCGTCGGACTTGTTCTCCCCGCGTGACGGCGCGGTTTCCCAGGTGAACTGGTCTTCCGCCAGGGGGGCGGCGCTCTGCCCGTAACCCGCCGAAAGAGGGAGGATGACGGCAAGTGCTGCACCCAGGGGGAGCATGGATGTCTTCATTGCGTGTCCCTTTCATAGGTCGCCGCGGTAAGAGCCGATTCAGTCATACGTATCTTGAAAAGGAGGTTGTTGTGCCGGATCCCCGAGCGTATGATCTCCACGTCCGGTGCCCCATGCTTCTCGTCGCTGTTGGCAAGTACGATGAGTATCTTCTGCAGGTCGCCGACCAGTTTCGCTGAGCGCGTGTCCATCGCGTCCCTGTTCAGGCCCCTTGCCTCATGGACGAGCTCGCGCGACTGGCGGCGCTCCACGCTGAGGTCGATGGGGATTGCGCCGTCGGTCCTGAGATTGGAGACACCGATCAGCAGGACCCTGGATTTCTTCAGGTAATCGTGGAACTTCACGGCGCCGGTCTCCACCGTGATGGAGGGAGGGGCCCCCTTCTCCGCGGTGGCCCGTGCGTCCGGCGCGGGCGCACGATGGAACAGGAGCACTGCGAGCGCGATCAGGGCCAGCGCTCCGCTCCCTGCCACAAGCTGCGCCCCGTTGAAGTGGATGAACGACGTGATCCGGTCGGCGGCATCGGCGATGAGCGATGTCCCTGCGTTCCTCCGGCGGGTGATCCGTGCCTCCACCTCCGCCGGGAACGCCCTCCAGAATTGTTCGTCCCGTTCATCGCTCGGCAGCGTGCCTTTCCTCGGGAGTACATCGACCGCTTCCCGGAGCATGCGGAGGTCCTCCCTGCATGAGGCGCACTGCGCCAGATGGTCTTCAAGTGAGGCGGTCTCCTCCCCGGGAATTTCTCCTGAGAGATAGTCAAACAGCATGTCGCGTACGTGCGCGCTCACGTCAGGTCCTCTTGAAGATAGTCCAGCTTCTCCCTCATTTTTCTCAATCCCCTGAACAGGTGCGTCTTCACGGTCCCTTCGGTGCACCGCAGGATCCGGCTCACCTGCTTCGTCGAGAGTCCGTCCACGTGACGGAGTATGACGACAGCACGCTGAAGCGTCGGGAGCTCGTGAAGGGCTCTTTCGATCTGCTCCCCAAGATCCTCCCGCCGCGCGTTCTCCGGCTCCGAGGCCGCTCCCAGAGCTTCGGGGTGGCCGGCGTCCACTTCTCTCTCGGCCCGTGCCCGGTTCTTCTTCACCTGGTTCATCGCCAGATTCATGACAATCCGGTGGAGCCACGTGCCGAACCCGGCCTCCTCCCTGAAGGAGGGGAGAGCGCGGTGCGCGCGGAAGAAGGCTTCCTGCGCCACCTCTGCTGCGTCCTCGTGGTTTCCGACAAATCCGAACGCGACGTTATACGCGTGCTTCATGTGACGTTCCACCAGAACCCGGAAAGCCTCCTGGCTCCCCTCGCGTGCCCGGGAGATCAGTTGCTGCTCGTCGGCAGCGGGCATGTCATGACCTTGCTGTGGGGGTCGTTCTGTCAATTAGACATCGCTCCGGCCTGATCGGTTGACACCTACTAAANNCGTTTTACCGTGGGTTCGGGCGGGCAGACGGCGCGGGGATCACGCTCAGTCCCATTGCCCGCCTGAGCCGGACGAGGGCGGTCCTGTAGTCGTAGTGAGCCTGAATGTCGGTTATTTGCGAATTGGAGAGTGTGAGCCGGGCGTCCGACTCGTCAAGCGCCGTTGCCACGCCGGCGGCGTACTGGCGTTCGACCAGGTTCAGGTTTTCCCCCGATTCCTGGACGAGTTTTGCGGTGGCGACCGCTTTCTCGGCGGCCGCCCGGACGGCGAGCCATTGCTGCTCGACCTCCAGCATGACGCTCTCTGTGAGCACGTCCAGGTTCGATTGTGCGATGTCCCTGTTTGCCTCGGCCAGCTCGACCCCCGCATCGAGAGCGAAACCCTGGAATATCGGAAGCGTGAACGAGAGCCCCGCATTCCAGTGGCTGAAAAGAGGGAAGTCGAAAGCACTCCATGTATAGCCTCCGAACGCGGCGATGGTCGGCAGGTGCTGTCCCCAGGCCGCCGTGACCCCTCCCCTGCCGGCCTCGACCCTCGCCTGTGCCGCAACGAGCTCCGGCCGGTCCAGGAGCGCGGTCGACCTGGCCTCCTGGAGCGAGGTGAACGTCGCAGGCACGGTGAACGAGTCCACGACCGCGTACTCGGCGGCCGGGTGGACTCCCATCGTATTTTCCAGTTGAAGCTTGGCGACCCGGTAAGCGTTCCGGGCCTGTATCAGGTTCACTTCCGCGTTCAGCGAATCGACCTCCGCTTTCGTGACATCGAGCTGCGGACGTCTCCCCGCGGTGTAAAAGGCCCTCGCCTGAACGAGATGGTGCGACGACGTGGCGAGAGCTTCTTCGTTGACTGCTACGACGCGGCGGGCCTGAAGGAACGCGATGTACGCGACCTCCGTATTCACGGCGAGGACTTCGAGCGCCGAGGCATAGTCACCGTGCGCGGCATCGTAGAGGTAGCTGTTCTGGGAAACCCTTCCGCTTGTCTTCCCGAAATCCCAGATCGTGAGGTTCCCCAGGAGGGCGGCGGAGTAACTGCTGTATGTCCGTTGCGTGGGGGGGATCGCGGGGCTGACGATGACCGTCCCCCCGGTGCGAGTGTCCGAAGCGTTGAATGCGACGGAAGGGAGAAAACCCGCCTCGGCCTGGCGGAAGACGGCATCGGCTGCCCGGATCCCCGCCTCGGAGCCGTGGAGCGACGGCTGATGTTCGATCGCCAGCGAGACCGCGAGCTCGAGTGTAAGCGTGTCTGGTTGATTCGCCGGCTGATTTGCCGGCTTCTGCGCCAGGGCACGCGGAAACCCGGGGGCCAGGAAGGCGAGTGCGAGGAAAAGCCGCGGGAGGTTCACCTAGGCCTCCTCTCCCGGGGCCTTCATCTCCCGCTTGAAACGCTTTTCAAACACCACGTAGAGCGACGGGACGAAAAAGAGCGTAAGCGTGGTGGAGACTGTCAGCCCTCCTATCACCGCGATCGCAAGCGGTGCCTGCGTCGATTCACCCCCGAACCCGATTGCCATCGGGATCAGGCCGAGGACCGTCGCAATCGAGGTCATCAGTATCGGCTTCAGACGCGTGCGCCCCGCCTTCACGACCGCCTCATCCAGCGGCACGCCCCTCTGGCGGAGGCGGTTGGTGAAGTCGACGAGAAGTATCCCGTTGCTCACGACAATCCCCACCATCACGATGACTCCCTGGAACGACGTTACGGAAAGCGTTGTCCTCGTGAGGAACAGCGCCCACAGGACGCCGACGATGCCGAGGGGGACCGTGAACATGATTATCAGGGGGTCAATGAGCGACTGGAACTGGGACGCCATGACCACGTAGACCAGTATGATCGCCAGGCCGAATGCCAGTCCCAGGTCCCGGAACGTCTTGTTCTGCTGCGCGACGTTCCCGCTCTGGCGGATTTCGAACCCGGGGGGGAGCGTCAGCGTATTGATCTTCTGCTGTATGGCCTGGGCGACCGTGCCGAGGTCCGATCCCTGGACGTTGGCGGTGACCTCGACGAGCCGCTGCTGGTATTTCCTGTCGATCTGGACCGGCACATTGTCCTTGACGATCGTCGCGACATTGCCCAGAAGGACAGGCTGGCCGTTGTCCGATGTAAGGACAATATTCCTCAGGTCTTCGATCCTCTGGCGGTAATCCTGGTTGAGCCTCACGAGGATGTTGTACTCGTTCCCCGTCACCGGGTCGGTGTAGAGCGAGGCGACGCTCCCGTTGATGCACGTGCTAATCGTGTTCGAGATGCTCGCCACGCTGATTCCGAGCGTCCCCGCCTTGTCCCGATCGATCTTCACGCGCAGCTCGGGGAGGTTGTCCTCCCGGGTGACCTGCACGTCGACGGCCCCCGGGGTCTGCCGCACGATCCCCGCGACTGCCTTGGCGAGCGCTGTCCCGGCATCGATGTCGTAGCCGTTGATCTCGACGTCGATCGGGGCGTTGGACCCGAAGTTCAGAAGGAATCTGAGGAACCCGCTCGGGTTGATGTACATTGCCGCGCCCGGTATCCTGGCGAGCTTCGGGCGGATTGTCCTGATGATCTCGAAAATGTCCCGCTTCCTCCTGTCCGGGGGAACCAGGGCGACACCGACGTTCGCCGCATGCGTCCCCGAATTCCTCGCAAAAAGGGACCCGCTTCGCGCCGTGGGTATCCCGATGTCGGTGATTATCGACTGTATTTCCGGGATGTTGGCCTGGAGGACTTTTTCGATCTCCTGGCAGACCAGGGTCGACTCTTCGATCCGGGTGCCGACGGGGAGCTTCACCGTGATTGAAAACTGCCCCTCGTCCTGCTCGGGGAAGAACTCCGTCCCGATGAACTTGAAGAGGATGAGCGAGACCGCTCCGACGACAAGGATCCCGACGATCACCGAACGTCGGTGCTGCAGCGTCCATTGCAGCCATCTCTCGTAGAGGCTGTCGATCGCCTCGAGGGTGTCGTGGGCCCTGACGCGAATCCTGTCCGCCAGCGCCTTTGACTCCCTGTCCAGGTGCTTTTCGGGGGGGAGGAATTTGAGGCACATCTGCGGGGTCACGGTCCGCGAGACAAAGAACGATCCGAAGAGTGCGACCCCGATCGTAATCGTCAGCGGTATGAACAGGAGCTTCGCGATCCCGGTGAGGAAGACAATCGGGAGGAACACGATGACGGTGGTCAGCGTGGAGACGAATATCGGCGAGGCGACTTCCTGGGCGGCTTCGAGTGTCGCCTGTATCTTCGTCTGGTTGGGCTTCCGTTCGTTGTAGTGGCGCGAGATCGCCTCCAGCTCGACGATTGAATCGTCCACGAGCCTTCCGACAGCCAGGGCCAGTCCCCCGAACGTCATGATGTTCAGCGAATCGCCGCCGAACCTGAACCAGATGAACGTAATGAGGATCGAGAGGGGGATCGCGACGAGGATGATCAGCGTCCCGCGGACGTTCCGGAGGAAGAGCAGGATGATAATCATCGCCAGGAGCGCGCCCAGTCCCGCCTCGCGCTGCAGCCCCGAAATCGTCTGCCTGATGTAGAGGGACTGGTCAAAGGAGAGCGTCATCTTGACGTTCGGCGGGACGCCGGTCAGCTTCGGAATCGCCCTGACGACGTTGTCGACGACATCGATGGTGTTCGCGTTGGCGAGCTTCTGTACCCGCATCGTCACCCCGGGCTTCCCGTCGATCCGGACGAGCTCGGTCTGCTCCTGGTAGCTGTCCTCCACCGATCCGATGTCCCTGACACGGACCGGGACCCCGCTGACGACCTTCAGGACGATATCCCCCATGGGTTTGACGACGTTGAACTGGCTCTCCGTCTTGAGCGTGTAGTCGAATTTGCCGGTTTTCAGATCTCCGGAGGGGAGAATGAGGTTTGCACTGGCGACAGCGGTGAACACGTTCGAAACGGGGAGTCCGAGCGCCTGGAGGCGATCCTGGTCGAGCGTGACGTGAATTTCACGGATCCGCCCGCCGAGCACCTGCGCCTGAGCCACACCCGAGAGGTGCTCGATCTGCGGCTCGATGGTGTTGTAGGCGAGATCGTACAGATCCCGCTCGTCCATGTCGGCGGCGACCGCGATGTTGCAGACCGGCTGGCTCGTGATGTCGAACCGGAGCGCCACGGGGGTCGAAATCCCCGTGGGGAGCTGCGTCAGGATCCTGTTCACATGCTGCACGACGTCGACGAGTCCCACATCCACGTTCGCGTCCCATGTGAAAAAGATGCGGATCGAAGAGATCCCTTCACGGGTGGACGACACGACGTAATCGACATTGTTCGTGGATGAGACCCCCCGTTCGATGATCCGGGTGACCGACTGCTCCATGTCGAGCGGGCCCGCCCCGGTGTAGAACGTAATGACGGAGACGACGGGGACGGTGATATTCGGGAGGAGGTCCACCGGGAGCTGTGTGAACGAGACCAGCCCGAAGACGAGGATCGTCATCGCGAAGAGAAACGTGGAAACGGGGTACCGCAGCGCCAGCCGTGTGAGCCACATATCGTCAAGGAGAAGTTATTTTTGGACTGCCACCGGACCGTTGTTCCTGACAAACTGCTGGCCGGTCGTAATGACGTCTTCCGTTCCTTCGAGGCCGGAGAGTATCTCGGTGCGCGAGTTCTGTTCGCTCCCCGCACCGACCCGCGCGCGCCGCGCGGTGTCCCCTCTGGCGACGTAGACATAGAGACCCTGGTCGTCCTTCATGATGGCCTGCGTCGGCAGCGTGAGGGCATCGTTCTTCTGCCCCACGTTGAGCGAAACGGTGGCGAACATCCCGGGTGCGAGGAGGTGGCCTGGGTTGGGGATGTCGACCTCGACGGCCATCGTCCGCGTGGCAAGATCGACGGCCTGCGCGAACTTCGAGACACTCCCCGTGAACTTCTTCCCCGGGAACGCGTCCACAGAGACCGAGGCCTCGAGCCCCATCGTGACCCGCGGGATGTCCTGTTCGAGGACATTGATGATGATCTTCATCTGATCGAGGTCCATCAGGGAGAAGAGCGTTGATGTCAGCGCGCTGACGACCGCCCCGGGATCGAGATACTTCTTCGTGATCGTGCCGCTGAACGGCGCTGTGATCCTGGCATAGTTCAGACGCGTCGTCGCCACGTCAAGGGTGGCCTCTGCCACCTTCATCGTGGCCTCGGCGTTTTCGAGATCCTGCGCTGCGACAAGTTTCTGGTCGAACAGGTCCTTGTTCCGCCGGTACGTCAGCCGGGCGTTCTGCGCCGTCGCGGCCGCCTGCTGCCGTGTCTGGGAAAGCTCCGTTGTGTCGATGAGGGCGAGCATCTGCCCGCGCCTGACGGCGCTCCCCATGTCGACGTAGACATGGTCGAGCGTGCCGCTCACCTTCGGGTAGATGCTGGCCTGCTGCACCGCAGCGACATCGGCGGTGTAGAGGAGATTGTACATGACGGTCTGGCGAAGCGCGTTTTCGGTCTTCACGACCGGTATGGTCGCTCGTCGCGTGTCCGCCGCCGGGTCTCCTGATGAAATGCGCCAGACGACGAGCGCGACAAGGACGAGAGCGCCGGCGATGATGTAGACGTACTTCCGTTTCACGATCATGACTGTGTGTCGGGGATGAAGGGGAAATGGTTCACTGCGGTCCGGGGATCTGACTCATGGAGGAACGCTCACCGGCGGTTTAAAATCTGTCGGACGGGTTCGTTGTCCGCAAACACCTGCCACCGGGCGACGCACCCGTCGCGCACGTCGGCATGTGCGGCCATCGGTATCTCCCACGTGTTGGCGCTCGGGAGTTCCCCCCGGACGGCCACGGTGCCCGAGGCCTTTCCGGTGACGACGACGCTCCCCCCCTGTGAGAAGATCCCTGCGACCTCGATTCTGTAATCGGGGATCATGAAGAAATAGGCGATCCATGCCTGGCGCATCTGGTCTCTCCCGCGTACGAGGTCGCCGAGTGAATCGACGAACTCAAAATCGGAGGTCATGAGGTTCGCCAGCGTTTCGATCTCGTGGCTGTTGATGGCCTGTATGAACGCGAGAACGGTATCGGTGGGTGAGGGCATTGCGGAGTGATTTGCGTCCGGTGAGCTGCTTCAGAGACCTGATTGGTTTTCAACGATGACGGAGATCCCCTGCCCCACCCCGATGCACATGGTCGCCAGTCCCCATTTGACACGCCGGCGACTCATGGAGTTTAACAGGGTTGTAAGGATTCTCGTCCCGCTGCATCCCGGGGGACTGACTCCTACGCTCCGTGCCCGCGCCTCGTTCGTGATGAGCGCGCCTGAGGCGCCGTCATTGACGGCCGCGCCAAGGTCATCGGGACGTATGTCCCGGAGAATCCCTCCGTATCTGCCGACGGGCGTGCGGAGGGCGCTGACGATGACGGCACCCGGGCGTTCGGGCATTCTCCCCTCTGCTCCGTCTAGGGGGACTTGGCCTGCCGTACGCCCCCGTACACCTGCAGATACACTTCGGGCTGTCTGATGTTGTTCGTCGTCACAAAGACCCCTTCGGTGAGCATGGTCGAGGGGGCCTCCGGCGTGAACTCGGCATGTATCTCCCCCGTGCCCCCGGGGGGGATGGGATCCGGCGGGAGTTTCAGAACGAGTCCCTTCAGATCCGTCCGGAACCCCGTGAGGGAGAGGGGCGTCGTGCTGTTGTTGGTGACCGTGAGAACGACGGTGCTCGTCTTCTTCACTTCTGCTCCCGGCACGATGATCGACTGGGGGTTCAATCCGATCTCGTCGATGACGGATGCCGTGAACTCGATGACCGTGTATCCGAGGCTGTCGCCGTTCGAATTGAGCGTGACCGTCTTGTGGACGGGTCCCGCGAAGTTCTTTGAATTGAACGTGATCCGGACCGACCCCGTTCCGCCGGGGGCGATCCTGTCGGTGGTGGCCATCGCTCCGGTACAGCCGCACGAAACGCCGATGGTCCCTATGACGAGCGTATCCGTCCCGGCGTTTTTCAGCGTGAGTTTCCGTTCCATCACGGAGCCCCGGTATATCTTCCCGAAGTCGAAGTGCGTCCCTTCGAGAACGACAAGTCTCGCCGCGGGTTTCTGCTGCGATCCTGCGGAGGCGCACATCAGGACGGCCAGGAGAGTGGTCATCGTACCACGTATGAGAGTCACGGTTGATCGCCTTGTTGTTAGTGAGAGTGCGGGGGGGGGACGCGTGGCGCCCGCGGGAACCTGCAAGCGCTCTCCTCATTATGGTGATGAACGGACCTGATTTCTCGGGAAAATGATAGAAAGAAAACGGCCGATTGTCAACCTGTCGTTCCCCTAGCTTCCAATGAATGCTCCCTTCCGCTTTTCCAGAAAAACGGCGACGCCTTCCCGGTGGTCGTTTGTGGCGGCGGCGATCTCCTGAATTGCCGCCTCGTATTCCAGCAGGGCGTTCAGGTCCGTGACAAGCGCCCGGTTGAGAATCCTCTTGATGAGCCCTATTGTCCGCGTCGGACCGGCGTCCGACTCTTCCAGTGCGTTGACGAGGTCGGTCAGGAGCTCCCGGGAGATCGCGTTCAGGACGTCCGGGCGGTTCAGCTGAATGAGCGCGTATCCCTGCTCCCTGGTGAGTGAGACGAGTGTCGATGCCATGATCTGTTTCTCCGGTGGAATGTGGCGGGGGGGGAGAAGCTACTCCCCCAGGAGGTCCCGGATTCTCCTGCCGAGCGGAAGCCTGTACACACCCCCCTCGCGTACCCCCGCATAGAGCGTCATCGTTGCCGCACTCCAGCAGAGGGAGACCGCCCTGGCGTGGAGGTCCGCGTCGACGAGCCTGATCCAGGTTCCGCCGCCGGAGTGGGAGTAGTACACGTGGGTGTTGTCCACAAGCGCGACGACGCTGTTCGGCGCGCGCCGGTCGCAGGCGATCCGGACGTTATCCGATTGTTTCCAGGGCGGGGCGTACGGGTCCCATTCGAGCCCTTTGTTGCGTGAACGGAAACACCTCCCGTCGGGCAGATAGGCGTAAAAGGTATCCGGGTCTGTCTCGTCAAGTGCGACCGATTCAACCCGGTCGCCGGGAATTCCGTACCGCGCCTGCTCCCATGTGAACCCGCCGTCGAGCGAGAGTATGACGCCCCCGCCGGATGTGGCGCCGATGATTGTCCCGGCGTTCGTAGGGGAGAAGGTGAGCGAAAGAACGGTCCACTGGTTGCCGGGCGGCCTCGAATGTTTCCATGTCCCCCCGCGGTCGGTCGAGACGAATATCCCCTGCTCGCTCGCCATGAAGCGCCGTGTTGTGATGGCGGGATGCGCCTCGTAAAGGTACGGTGAGCCCTGCATCGAGCGCGGGGTGGTCTCCCAGGATCCGCCGTTGTCCGTTGAGACGGACACGCCGGCCGCGGTGGTGGCGTACACACGTCCCGGGACGGACGGGTCGACGGACAGCGCGCGGATGTCTCCCCCCCTGAATCCGGGTCCCGCCTCCGACCAGGCACCGGAAGATCCCGTCGTGTACATCATGCACATGTTCCCCGCAGCGGCGAAAAGGTGATCCCCCGCAGGGTCGATCGCGAGCACGCCGACTGTGGCGCCCCCCAGCTTCAGCTCCAGAGTCCTCCACGATGCCCCGTTATCCCCGGAGGCGCGCAGTCCCGTCCCGCTCCCGAACGCGAAGAGCGTCACATGTGAGCCTTCTCCGGCGATCGCCACCCGGGTCGGGATTTCCGGGAGATCTCTTCCCTCAGGCCGCCACGCGGTTCCGAAGTCGGAAGAGAGGATGATCCCGCGCTCCGTCCCTGCGATCACGCTGTCCGGCGTCCCCGGGAAGTCGGAGAGTGACAGGATCCCGTCGAAATCCTTCGATGTGCGCGAAGGGCTCCATGAGCTCCCCCCGTTCGTCGTCTTCATGATGGTTCCCGAGGTGGTCCCGTACAGGAGCGTGCCCTGACCGTTTCTCCTGATAAGCAGGCGTGTCGCGCGCGACCCCGTCACGGAGAACTCCGGCGTGAGCCCCTGCCAGTGGGCTCCGGCGTCCGTCGAGCGGATGATGCCGTACGGTGAGACAGCCGCGAACACACGATCCGGCTTCGACAGATCGATGCCGATGTCGTACACATCGGCGCCGGAGAGGAGGAGGTCCCGGGAAGTGTTGATTTCGTTCCATGTCCTCCCGCCGTCCGGCGATTTGTAGAGGCCTTTCCCGTCCGTTCCCGCGTAGATTACTGCGGACGACCAGGGATCAATCGCCATGACCCGTACACCGGTGCCGGAGGGGCCCACCCCGAGCGATGTCCACGATCTTGCCCTGTCCGGCGAAACGAATGCTCCGGCCCCGGTTGCGGCGAACAGCCGCTCGGGACTGTCCGGGTCCTGTATCAGCTGGCGGATCTCCGGGCCTTCCGGGATCGGAGCCGCGCGACGCCATGATCTCCCGCCCGATGTCGAGACCGCGATTTCCCCGTTGCCGGGCGATGCATAGAGAGTCCCCGCGACCCTGTTGTCCGGGAGGACGGCGCTGATGCTGCGCTCGTACGGCCCCCCGGTCTCCTCCCAGACCTGCACGAAGGGGCCGGACGCCGAACAGCCTGCCAGCAGTGCGGGGAGGAGGAGCAGAAGGTCGAGTGGGCCTCTGGTCATGGCCTCTCAGCGCCTGGTCTTGTAATAATCGCGGGGCCTTGGCAGGAATTTCCCTATATAGGCGCTCATCCGTTTGGCCGGCTTGTGGTGGACATGGCTCGCCGCTGTGACCTCATCAGTCGGCTTCGCCGTGGAAGACCGTAATGACATCGGCGGCAAAACTCATGATATCGCGCGTGACCGCCTTCCCTGCCCCCGAAGCGAGGGCCGCATCCATTGCATCTTTGGTGTCGAAGTACATCTCCGCCATGACGTGGAATTTCGCTTCGCCGATGGGGGCGCCGGTCACGCGCGTAACCTCGAGCTTCCGGAGCCCGGGGAATTTGCGCACCAGGGGGATGTGAACTTCGAAATAGTGTTTGTCGAATTCTGCGGCGTCGGAGGGGTTCCGGTAGAGGGCGATGAGTTTGATCATGGGAGGATGCCAAGAACGGTGGATGGGAAGACGCGTTGGTTCCGCGAAAATATAGCGACGGCATGAGGGAAAAGCAACCGCTTTCAGAGCCGCACTGCGGGGGCAAATGGAGATTCCGGCGTTTTTTTCGTACTATTGCGCATGATCGATCTTGATTTTCCCCGGGACCTCTTCTTCAATCCCTCCGGTGCGGACCGGGGGATTCGGGCGCTTCACGAGATGTTCATACGGTCCGGGAGCCGGTTCGCGCTTCCCGACTTTTCGGCAGCACTCCTGCGGGGGCTGAAATCCTCTACGGACCCCGATCTGGCTCTCACAGGATTCCTCCGGTTCGTCGGCACTGCGTTCGGGGGGGCGACGCTCTTCAACGACCTCCTGCAATATCCGGCGTACAGCGACCTCCTGTTCAGCCTCTTCGGCTACTCGCAGTACTTTTCCGACGTGCTGGTCCGCGAGCCCGCCCTGTTCCGGTGGCTCACCTCTTCGGATGCCCTGACGAGTCCCCTCACCGCGGCCTACCTGCGCCCCGAAGTCGAGCGCATTCTGGACACGTTCCGTCGGCCCGAAAAACGCCTCGATGCCCTCAAGCGCCTCCACCGCAGGGAGCTTCTCCGGATCGGCGCGCAGGACATACTGGGGAACGCGGATCTCCCCTCGGCCACTGCCCAGCTCTCGGTGCTCGCCGGGGCGATTGTGGACGCGGCTCTCAGGATTGCTGCTGAAGGGACCGGGGAGTCGGGCCCTGTCCAGTCCGGGTGGGCGTTTTGCGTCATAGGACTGGGGAAGCTCGGAGGGAATGAACTGAACTATAGTTCCGACATCGATATCATATTCGTCTACGGCGCCCGGAGAGGAGTCGCGGAGTCTGAGGAGGCCGGGGCGCATGCCTACTTCAACAGGCTTTCCGAGCGTCTCGTCCGGAATCTCTCTCAGCCTTCCACCGAGGGACATCTCTACAGGGTGGATACCCGGCTCCGGCCGAACGCGGGTGCCGGAGCGCTTGCGCTCTCAATCGAAGCCTACCTTGCGCACTATGAGTCACGCGGGGAGCTCTGGGAGCGCCAGATGCTCATCAAGGCCCGCCCGGTCGCCGGCGACACAGGTTTCGGGGAAGAATTTCTCCGGAAACTCGAGCCGTTCGTCTACCCCCGCGCGTTGTCCGAACAACCCGCCGTATCCGTGGCCCGGATCAAATCCCGCATCGAAGCGGATGTGGCCGATGAGCCGAACATCAAGCTCATGGCAGGCGGCATACGCGACATCGAATTCGTCGCGCAGACGCTCCAGCTCATCAACGGAGGAAGTACCGCTTCGATACGGGAGTCGAACACACTCAGGGCGCTCGGCGCCCTCGAGGAGCACCGCTTCCTCACGAAAGAAGAGCATGAGACTCTTCGCAAGGCCTACACGCTCTACCGGACCATTGAGCACAGACTTCAGATGATGCTCAACACACAGACGCACACGCTTCCCCGCGAAGCCCATGCGTTCGAGGTCCTTGCCAGGAGGACCGGGCTCTCCGGTGGCGCGGAACTGCGCCGCGCGCTTGACGGGTGTCTCCCGGCGGTCAGGGAAATATTCGAGCAGGTGCTGGGGGGGGGAGGCGATGCTGAGGATGCCGGGATCCAGGCTCTTCTCGCCGGGACGCTGAATGAACAGTCGGCCCTCCGTGCCGCACGCGGAATGGGGTTTCGTGACGTACGGAGCGCGGCGCGCAACATCAGACTCCTCTCCAGGGGGGGCGCTCCCGCCGGGATGCCCGGACCCGATGCACGCGTCAGGGAGGCCCTCGCCTCCGTCGCTCCCGGGCTTTTCGACGGGATCATGGCGACACCGGATCCGGACGTCACTCTTGCATCGGTCACTCTCCTGGCCACCGCGCAGCCGGTGCCTCACCTCTTCTTCGTTCAGCTTGGTGATCCCGGCTACAGGAAGTTCATACTTGCGATCTGCGCAGTCAGTCCCCGCTTTGCCCGCGAACTCGGGAGGCAGCCTCTGCTCCTGGAATTGTTCTCCTCGGAGCAGGAGGGTCTTGACCCGGCGCATGACCTGAGCCCGCCGGGCCCGCGCGATGTTGCCCGCTTCAAATCGCGCCGCGAGCTGATGGCGGGAGTGCGCCATCTCCTCGGGTTCACCGACTTCGATGCGCTCACCGGGGAAATCTCCGCCGTTGCCTCCGCCGTCGTGATCGCATCGCACGCCGCCGTGCGGCGGAGAGCGAAAACGTCCTTCCCTCCGCTGGCGGTGTTCGCGCTGGGGAAATTCGGCACGGAAGAGCTGGGGTTTGATGCAGACCTTGATCTTTTCTTCGTGGCGGGGGACGCCGGCGATTCCGCGCGACCCGTCCAGGAGCAGATGGCGGCCCGGATCCTGGGGGGGATAAGCGCATCCTCTTCGGGGGAGAGGCTGTATGAAGCGGACGTGCGGCTGCGGCCGGAAGGCAAAAGCGCCCCGCTGGTCGTCGAGGCGGCGTCGTACGCCAGGTACCTTGCCACTCGCGCGTCACTCTGGGAACGCCAATCGCTGACGCGGCTCAGGTTCGTTGCGGGCGACCGCGCCGTCGGGGGATACGTTTCGGCTCTCGTCTCGTCATGGGTGTACGACTCGCCCCTTCCGCCCGGGTGGGGGGAGAAGATCGTCGCGATGCGTCGCGCGATGGAAACTCGAAGCAGGACCCGCCTGGAGAGCGTCATCGACCTGAAGCATGGCCCCGGGGGGATGGCCGACGTGGAATTCATCGTGCAGATGATCCAGTTGAAGTTTGGAGGATCGAGACCGGAGCTCAGGGGGGGAAAGGTGGCCGCGATCCTGAGGCAGGCCTGGCTCCCACCCGGGATGCCCGGCGAAGCGGCGTTTCTCTCCTCCGCATACGCTATGTACCGGAGGCTCGAGCTTCTCATCCGTATCGGCCTTGAAGACAGGGGATGGGTTCTCCCCCGGGGGGAGAAGCTCCAGCGTCTTGCCCGTCTCTATGACGGCTCTTCGGGGACGGCCCTGGAATCGCGGGTGGCAGCGACCATGAAACGAGTCCGGCTGGAATTTCTGGAGATCGCCGCATTCCTGGACAAGACGGCACTTAATGATACGGGGAGGCCGCCGCGATGAACCGACTTCTGGAACGACCCGGGAGTGCGGCCCTCCTTACCGGTGTCGCGGCATTCGCCGTCTACCGGATCACCGTCGCGCCGGGTGTCGGGTTCATCGACAGCGGCGAACTCTCGACGGTCGCCTGCACTCTCGGCGTCGCCCACCCGACGGGGTATCCGTTCTACACACTCCTGGGATGGCTGTTCTCCCGTCTCCCGCTGGCGCATGCGGAGATCGCCCGGCTGAACCTCATGGCTGCCCTGTTCTGTTCGGCCGCCGCAGCGATTCTGGTCCTCGTGTTCCGGCGCGTCATACTCCTCTCTGGAAAGAGGCCGCCCGGTCCTTCATTCCCGACAGTCTCTGCGTGCGCCGGGACGCTCATACTCGCATTCTCGTCAACGTACTGGTCTCAGGCCCTCGAGGTGGAAGTATACCCGCTCCACCTCCTTCTGGTCTCTCTCGTGCTTCTTCAATTCCTCCGGTCAGGTTTCCCACTGCCGGGGGAGGCCCCCGGCGAGCGCTCCTGGCTCCTGTTCGCGTACACCGTCGGCCTCGCGTTCACGAATCACATGACAACAGTTCTTCTTGCGCCCGCCCTGCTCTATATGTACTTCGCCCGTTACGGGGGATCGCGCGGATCCTGGAGACGGCTCATGAGATTGTCGATTCCATTCCTTGCGGGTCTCTCGCTGTATCTCTACGTCCCTCTCCGCGCATCCCGTGCTCCGGTCCTCAACTGGGGGTATGCCCTCACCCCCGAGCGCTTCCTCTGGCACGTGAGCGGGAAACAGTACCAGGTCTGGATGTTCTCGTCCATGGATGTTGTGGGGAGACAGCTCTCATACTTCATGCGGGACCTCCCGGGCGAATTTGCGTACGTGGGACTTCTCCTGTCGATTGCGGGATCTCTCGCGCTCTGGCGGGGGAACCGGCGCCTGGCGATCGGGGTGGCTCTGCTTTTTTTCGTCTGCATTGCCTATGCGGCGAACTACGACATTCATGACATAGACTCCTATTTCCTCCTTGCCTATATCTGCGTGGGGATGGCCGCCGCTGTCGGGCTCTCGGCGGCGGCTCGGGCGGCGTCCCGGTGGTTCCCCCGGAGGAAGAATCTCCTTCCCCTTGTGCTTCTCTCGAGCTGTATTATACCGCTCGTGGCGCATTTCCGCGATGCCGACGAGAGCGGCGATCACCTCGTTGAGGACTATACGATGAATATGTTCTCATCCCTCAGACCGGATGCCGTTGTCATTTCTTATCAGTGGGACTACTGGGTGTCGGCCTCATACTACTACCAGATCGTGGGACAGTTCCGCCCGGACGTCACGGTGATCGACAAGGAGCTCCTCAGGCGCTCCTGGTACCTGAAAGAACTGGAACATCGCCGGCCGTGGCTCATCGCAGCTTCGAGGCCCGAGGTGAACGCCTTCCTCGCCCAGGTGGACCTCTTCGAGCACGCCCTGCCGTATGACCCCGCCCAGATCGAGGCGAGATATGTCGGGATGATTGAATCGTTCATACGCCACAGCATGAGCACCCGCCCGGTCTACGTCACGGGGGAAATCGAGCCCGGCTTCACGCGCGGGCTCGCCAGGCTGCCGGAGGGGCTCGCCTTCCGCCTCTCCGCCGGGGGGGGGGAGATCCCCTCCCCTGTCCCTCCATTCACCTATCGCCCATTCTCCCGCCCGGGGAGGCTGGAGGACATGATACGCCGGCTCTACGCGGATGCCTGTCTTTCGCGGGGAGAGTATTTCCTTTCGAACTTCCACGACGTGCAGGAAGCCCGGAAATGCCTTGAAAACGCCAATTTGTATGCTCCTGCCTCCCTGAGGGGACGCCGCCTGGCGGCACTTCTCCAGCACTGAAACACCCCCGAAATTGCCAGGGACCCACCTGTAATCAGTTTTTTTGTTGACTCTGAACTGCAGTTTGTTATATTAATATGCTCAGCTCTCAAATCCTAAACCATTGCAGGCTCAGTGATTACCCGCCATCTGAAGCGTGAGGCGACGGGGGGTGTATGGTTTTGCCTGCTGGCGTAGCTCAATTGGTAGAGCAGCTGATTTGTAATCAGCAGGTTGCGGGTTCGAGTCCCATCGCCAGCTCTTGAAAACAGTAATGTCCGGGCCCGGCGCAGGCATTGGGTCTCCTTGAGTCCAGTCGGGCAGGTAGCGAAGCGGTCAAACGCAACAGACTGTAAATCTGTCGGTCTCGCACCTTCGGAGGTTCGAATCCTCCCCTGCCCACCTCCGATGGAATCCTGTCGATCGACATCCGGCAGGGAGAAGTCGTGAAATGTGGATCGTCGCGGGAGTAACTCAGTTGGTAGAGTCACAGCCTTCCAAGCTGTTGGTNNAGAGCACTTCCTTGGTAAGGAAGAGGTCACCGGTTCAATCCCGGTCGCAAGCTCAGCAGAGAAGCACAGAGGAATCACAGAATTGTAAGGCGACGCCGTGCGAGACATCATTACGCTGGAATGCATCGACTGCAAGAGACGCAACTACTCGACCACCAAGAACAAGAAGAAGCAGACCGGCCGGGTCGAGTACAAGAAGTTCTGCAGGCACTGCGGCAAGCACACGACCCACAAGGAGACACGGTAGGCGGGACGGGCCCGACCGGCGTTTGTTCCGGCAGGCGGTCACCCCGTCACCGGCGTCGTCATGTCCCGGAACTGACTCTGGATACTTTCCTTTGCGCTCCGAATGTGATGTTGCATGCTCCCCGCACTTTGGGGGCGATACGTGAGTAGCTCAATTGGCTAGAGCAGCGGTCTCCAAAACCGCAGG
>PMDK01000176.1 GCA_003154425.1 Ignavibacteriota bacterium | reverse complement strand
TCCTCCTTTCCACCGTCACACCGGCGACTTGACTTTTGTGATACCGATTTTGTAGATTGAGCCGTGGAGCCCTCTGAGCAGGACCGTTCGGCGCAAGGGGATGAGTCTTCCGTGCGTCAAGGAGGCTGTTATGACGAGGAGCAGAAGAGCGATGCGGAGGGTCGTGCTGTGCAGGATGTTCGATCTACTCGAGCAGACGTACGGCATCGACGTGAATCGTGAGGAGTTTGTCGGCGAACGCGTGTCGCTCCACGAGATTGATGCGCTTCTCGCTTTCAAAAGTGACCCGCACCTTGATGATCTCCGGGGTGCGCTCGAACGGATCGATGACGGCTCGTTCGGCGTCTGCATCGGGTGCAAGACGGAGATCGACCAGCGGCTGCTGGACGAAGAACCCGCCCGCCGCATGTGCGAGAGATGTGAAAAAGAATACAACCGCTCGTCGTCGGTGTACATGGAGGCTCACCTCATCCACTAGCCCCGCCGTTTTCAGGCGTAGACGTCAGATCCGCTCCCCCCGGTCTTCCCCCCCCCTCACAATCTGAACAGGCAGGATGAAAAAGGACCTCGTTTCTTTCGCCCTCTGGAGTACAAAGGAATTGTCGTCGGTCTTCACGCTCACACGCCGGATCAAGAACGGCGACCTCAGGGATGCCCTGCTTCTCGGGCGTAAGAGCGTCGCGCTGATATTCGAGAAGGAGTCGCTCCGCACGCGCGTGTCCTTCGAGGTGGGGGTGGCCCAGCTCGGCGGCCATCCTATATTCCTGCAGCAGGAGACCATCGGCATCGCGACCCGTGAGTCCGTGCACGATATCGCAGCCGTCCTTTCGCGCTATAATGACATCATCGTGGCGCGCACGAGCCGCCACCAGACCTGTGTCCAGCTCGCGGAGAGCGCCGGCGTTCCCGTCATCAACGCGATGACAGACCTCCTCCATCCCTGTCAGATACTCGCCGACATATTCACGCTCCAGGATGCCGGCCGGTTCGGGCCTGCGTTGAAGATGGTGTATCTCGGTGACGGCAATAACATCGCAAACTCCTGGCTCGAATTTGCCGAGAAGTTCTCGTTCCGCCTCGTGCTCTGCTGTCCGCCGGGGTACGAGCCTCATCCGCAGATACTGGAGCAGGCGAAAGAGAATGCAATCGGAAGCGTCCAGCTCTCGCACGACCCCCAGGCGGCCGTGAAGGATGCCGATGTCATTTACACGGACGTCTGGCCGCAGACGGAGGCGGGAGGGAGCAGACTCGCGCACGTCTTCAAGCCGTTCCAGGTGAACAAGAATCTTCTTCGCGAGGCGAAGAAAGACTGCCTCGTCATGCACCGCCTTCCGGCCAACAGGGGGGAGGAGATCACAACCGACGTCCTGGACGGAAAGCGATCGATTGTCCTCCTCCAGGCCGAGAACAGGCTCCACGTCCAGAAAGGGATTATGGCGTTCCTGCTCGGCCAGCAGTAGGTGTGTCAAAATGTGGGCATTGACCACGATTCTGGACGGTCTTGCCGCCGGCGACGGCTGATTCCGGGCAGGGAAGGGGAAAATGAGTTGGCACGTGTGTTGGGGTACACTTGGCCGGAGCGGTTCAGATAACGAGAGGTCAGTGTGTTGCCATGAAAACAGTACTCGCAGTCGCTTTTCTCGCGTTGCTCGCCACAGCGGCGGCTCCCGGTCAGGAAGAGGCCGGCATCGACATGTTCTATTCTTCGCTCGGATCGCAGGGGGAGTGGATCTCTATAGACGGAGGGACATATGCGTGGCGCCCCGCCGGTGTGGAATCCGACTGGCGTCCGTATTCCGAAGGCCACTGGGTCTGGACGGACGACGGGTGGTACTGGGCTTCCGATGAGCCGTGGGCATGGGCGACATACCATTACGGCCGCTGGTACAATGATGACTACTATGGATGGGTCTGGGTGCCGGGCTATGAATGGGCCCCGGCCTGGGTCGAGTGGCGTTACGGCGGGGACTGCGTCGGATGGGCGCCGCTGAGCCCGTATGCTGTGTTCAGCGAAAACTGGGGCGTCCACTACCGCAGATACTGGGCGACGCCGTATGACTACTGGTCATTCGTCGATTGCCGGTACATGGGCTCTCACGATCTGCACAGGTACGTGTACCGGACCGGCGACAACACGCGCTTCATCGGCCGCACGCGCACGGCAGGAAGCGTCCGCTATGACAACGGGCGGATCATCACGCGCGGGCCCGAGCGCGAGTACGTGGAGCAGCGCGGAAACGTCCGGATCCCCCGCGCGAACCTCTTTGATGTGAGAGGGCGTGAACAGGCAGGGATGGTGCGTGAAAACGGCAGCGATCGCATCGGCGTGTACCGCCCGCACTTCAACGCCGGCGTGCGTGTCACCACCGGCAGCCGCCCCGATCGTGTCCGGGCCGATGATCACCCTATGGGTCTCGACACGCGGGGAACGGACCTGCGGCGGGTCGATGAATCCCGCACGCCGCGCGAGGGTGCGGGTCCGAGAATTGACGTGCGCCGGCCCGAGGGCAGGGACTTCGGGAGGCCCGCCCCCGCGGTGCGTCCCCCCGAGCCGAATATCATACGGGAACGCCCGGCAGTCCGCCCGGATAACCCGGACCGGAACCCGAGGGGCCCGGCCCTGAGGCCTGACCGGCCCGTCCGCACTCCCGATCGCACGGCGAACGAGACGCGTCCGTCCCGGCCCGAGAGGCAGTCCGGGAATCGGGATCAGAACTTTAATACCCCGCGTCCCGGGAGCTGGTCGGTGCCGCAGAGGACATTCACACCGGGGGGGGGAGGGAGGTCTCCGGGAGGCAGAACGGAGGCTCCGGGAGGTGAACGGGGCGGCGGCGGGAGAGGCGGACGGCGGTAAGCTGAAGTTTCCGGCTACGACGCTGCTCCGAGGAAGTCCTTCTTTCTCTTGATGAGCTGCGAGGCGCGCCAGCCCGACAGCTCGAAAAGCTGCGGCGTGGCCGAACTCTGCACGTAGAAGCGGTCCCCATCCTTCATTTTGTACAGGCGCAACTGCGTCCCCCCCAGCTCGATCTGGAGCGTCAGGGCCGGCATCTCGGCGACTGCGGTATCGACGAATCCCTCGGCCTCGAGATTCGCCAGCGCACCGATGAAGCTCTTCACGTTCTCGGTCTTCGCGGCCTCCTCGCCGACCTTCCAGATGCTGTCCTGCCTTGTAAGAACGACCGTGGTGTCGCCGAACCGGAGCGTGACCCCTGCGATCGCATCCTGGTCGGTCCTGAATATCGTCTTGTCCCGCCACTCATCCGTGCGGCGGGAGAAGCTCGACGAGAAAAGCCCGGAGGCGAGGTACACATCGTTGGATCCTTCGCGGCGGACATACGTCTCCGTGTACGAGGGACTGGGCTTCCCGATCCAGAACACTGTTCTCTCCGCGCCATGTTCGAACATGCGGACCATCGTGCCGGTCGAATCCACCTGGAAGACGTGCCTCTTCTCGGGGTTCGACGAAACGAGCCCTTTGAGCTCCATCCGCTTGCCGCTCGAGAGGGCGGATGCGACCGTCGCATCATCCGCCCGGTACCGGACCGGCGCCGTCACCATCCATACCCCCCCCTTCCGCTCAATGACCGCCTGGCCGTTCGGCGACCGGACCTCGATCCTGTCGACTGCCGCGGAATCATAGTCCACGAGCACCGCGCGTGAAGACTCCGGTGTACTTGACTCCCCCGGGCGTTGCATGACGAAGTATGCGGCCACCATCAGTGCCGCCAGCACCCCGATGAGTATCCATGTGTTCCTGGTCATGATGCCTTACGCTCCACTTCTTATGCTCCTTCCATTGCTTTCTTCCGCGCCTTTCTCATCCTCCAGCGGAAGAGCCCGTAGCCTACCACAAGGAGAGGGGGGAGGCCCATGTCTGCGTATTTTACGATTTTTTTCGTCGCATCCGCCACCGGATCGAGGGGCGGGTTGACCGCTTCTTTCGTCCTGATCGTGATCAGGCCGGCGTCGTCGACAAGGTAGTCGATCATGTTTGCGAAGAAGGTCACGTTGTCCCTGTTCCCGCCGATATACTCATCACGCGCAAAATCGCCGTCCCCCACGAGCACGATCCTTGTCTCGGGACTCGTCCCAAGCGGTGATGCTGCCGGGGGGAGCGCCCCGGCGGAAGTGTCCGCCGGTGCGGGTTTTCCCTGATACAGGCTCGTGAAGCGCCCCTGCACGATCGCCGCCAGCGGGATTCCCTCCTCGGTGAAATCCGACCGGAGGTAGTGCTGGAGCGGATCGTACATGAACATGCCCGTCAGCCGGCCGCTCTGTTTGGAGGACCGCATCAGTATCTCCGCCGTCAGGCCGAGCGCTCCGACCCTGTCGGTGTCAACGGAGCTTGCGAAAAAGAGTATCAGCCCCTGCAGGTCCTTCACCATCGCGTTCCCCTTGGAGAAATTGCTCACAAGCGGGAGGTAGGGGAAGGGGACCTGCGACTGGATGGAGAAGCCCGACTGCTGCTGGACCAGGCTGATGCTTGCGCACTGCGCGTCACGCACCAAATCGGTGTTGAGCCGGAGGCCGTACGCCGCCAGCATGTCGTCCAGGTTCAGGTCGATCTGCCGCCCGTACTGCTTCTGGAGCGTGGCATCAACCTTGTTCAGCAGGAAGGCGACGCGTCCGCCGCGCATGATGTACTGGTCGATCTGGAACTTCTGCACTTCACTCAGAGGCGTCGCGGGGGCCATGACGACGAGCGCTGTCACATCCTCCGGAACAGGCGTCGACTTGCTGACGTCGACCGCCGTGAACTCATACTGTTTCCGCATGGGTTCCTCTGCAGCCCTCAGTCCGTTCGCGGCCGGCTCCCCCTGTCCCGCGAGAAATCCGATCTTCTTCTGTGACTTCGACGTCAGGCGCTTGATCGTGCTGCTGATCTCGTATTCGAGCGTTGAGAGGTTCTGGACGACCGGGATGACCTCTTTCTTGTCCTCGTACAGAAGGACCATCCCCATGTAGGCCCGCTGGACCTGAGCCTTGTCTTCCTTGATCACCTGGACCTGCAGCGGGGCGATCCCCTGCTGCTGCGCATCCATCTCCCCTTTTTCGCCTCCCGGGTCTATGAACTCGAACTGGAAGTTCCCCCTTGCATAGGCTTTGTAGTCGTTCAGCTCGTCGAGCAGCGCGCGGCGGTTGTTATTGTACGGTGCGGGGAGGTCCTCGGTGAAATATGCCCTGACGGTCACCCTGTCGTCCAGGTTTCTCACCATGGACTTGCTGGCCTCCGAGAGCGTGAACTGGCTGTTGCGTGTCATGTCGAACCGCCCGAAAATGCGGATCGAAATGATATTGAGCGCGATGAGGATCGCGAGGACGATTCCTGTCCTGATGAGCGTCTGAGTCTTGAGCGATTTCTGTGTCATGGCATCCTCACCATTT
>PMDK01000018.1 GCA_003154425.1 Ignavibacteriota bacterium | reverse complement strand
GATGGCAGACGTCAGCCCCCAGCTCGGCCGGGCGGCAGAGCCCGACCTGTGCGTTCATGTTCGCCCCGTCCATGTACACCTGTCCCCCGTTCTCATGGACGATCCGGCAGATCTCCTGAATCGACACCTCGAAGACCCCGTGTGTCGAGGGGTAGGTGACCATGAGCGCTCCGAGCGCACCGGCGTGCTCTTGTGCTTTCCTCCCCAGGTCTCCGACGTCTATGTTTCCTGCCTCATCGCAACGGACGACGACAACCTGCATCCCGGCCATGACGGCGCTTGCGGGGTTGGTGCCGTGCGCCGACGACGGGATCAGGCAGACCGTGCGGTGTCCCTCGTTGCGCGAACGGTGCCACGCGCGTATGACGAGGAGCCCCGTGTATTCCCCCTGGGCGCCGGCGTTGGGCTGCAGGGAGACGGCGGCGAATCCGGTGATCTCCGCGAGCCACGAGCTGAGCTCGGCAAACATCGCGTGATATCCTGCGGCCTGTTCCACCGGAGCGAAGGGATGGATCTTCCCGAACGCCGGCCACGTGAGAGGAATCATTTCCGTCGTCGCGTTGAGCTTCATCGTGCAGGATCCGAGCGGGATCATGCTGACGTTCAGCGCGAGATCCTTCGATTCGAGGCTGTGGATGTAGCGGAGCATGTCGGTTTCGCTCCGGTACATATGAAAGACCGGGTGCGTGAGGTACGGCGTTGTGCGCCGGAGCGCTCCGGCGTATGAGGCGGCATCCCGGGGCGGAGTCTCCGCCGCGGGGGGGGCGCCTCCGCCAGCGAGGACGCCCAGGATAGCGAGGACCTCGTTCGTGTCCGTCAGCTCGTCGAGTGCGATCCCCAGCGTTCCGTCGCCGAACGTCCGGAAATTCATCGCCGCGAGCGATGCCGCCCGCAGTATGGAATCCAGTGACCCCGCTTTCGGCCTGATCCTGACGGTGTCGAAGAAGTCCTCGTGGACCACCGTGTGACCGAGGGCGTGTGCTCCGCGGGAAAGGGAAAGGGCGAGCGCGTGCATCCGGGCGGCGATCGCGCGTATGCCGGAGGGGCCGTGATAGACGGCGTACATCCCCGCCATGACGGCGAGGAGAACCTGCGCCGTGCAGACGTTCGACGTCGCCTTTTCCCGCCGTATGTGCTGCTCCCGCGTCTGCAGTGCCATCCGGAGAGCCCGGTTCCCCCGGGCGTCGACGGAAACCCCGATGATGCGTCCGGGCATGTGACGCCTGTGCGCCTCCTTCGTCGCGAAATACGCCGCGTGCGGGCCTCCGTAGCCCAGCGGGATGCCGAACCGCTGCGTCGAGCCGACCGCGGCATCGGCGCCGAACTGACCGGGGGGAACCAGGACGGCAAGGCTCATGATGTCTGCGGCCGTGACGACGAGCGCCCCGACGGCGTGCGCCCTGTCGCAGAATGCGCGGTAATCGTGTACCGCCCCGTCGGTCGCCGGGTACTGGATGAGCGCGCCGAACACGTCCTCCGAAAACTCGAACCGTTCCCACGCTCCGACCGTGGCGCGTATCCCGAGCGCCTCCGCCCTTGTCCGGATGACCTCGATGTTCTGCGGATGGCACTCGTCGGAGATGAAGAAGATACCCCCGGCGGGATGCCCCCTGACCGCCGAAAACATCGTCATGGCCTCGGCGGCAGCCGTCGATTCATCGAGAAGCGACGCATTGGCGATGTCCATCCCCGTCAGGTCGGTCACCATCGTCTGGTAGTTCAGGAGTGCCTCGAGGCGTCCCTGGGCGATCTCCGCCTGGTACGGCGTGTACGCCGTGTACCACCCCGGGTTCTCGAGTATGTTCCGGAGTATGACGCCGGGGGTGACGGCATCCTGATATCCCGTCCCGATGAACGAGCGGAAGACCCTGTTCTTTCCCGCCGTCGATGCGAGGGCGGTCAACACATCCTGTTCCGAGCGTCCCTCGCCGATCGCGAGCGGACGGGTGCTCCGGATCGCCGGAGGGATGACGCCGGCGATGAATTCTTCGAGCGACCTGCAGCCGAGCTCGTCGAGCATGGCCTTCCGGGCGCCGGGTCCGGGGCCGATATGACGCCTGGAAAACGGTACGATGTCGGATGTGATGTCTGGCATGAGAAGTGTCCCCCTTGGAGAATCTCAAAATAAGGACATTGGGGCTCAGATTCAATAATCGAAACGCGCCCGCCGCCGCCGGGGGGGAGGGCCTTCGGCCGCGGGGTACGTACCGAGAAGCCGGAAATGGGAGACGATCTCCCTCAGGTGGTCGAACGCGCGCGCGACCCGTTCTTCGTGAGGCCCTCCCGCGATGTCGGCGTAGAAGCGGTATTCGAACGGCGAACGGGGATCCGGGCGGGATTCGATCTTCAGGAGATCAATGTCCCGGAGGGCGAAGACGCCGAGTATATGAAAGAGTATCCCCGGTCTGTTGGCGGCCGGGGTGAAGACGATGCTGGACCGGGTTTTCGGCCCACGGGTGAATTTCCACGGGGCGCGCGCCAGGAGGAGGAACCGCGTATAATTGTTGGGGCTGTTCTCGATGTTTCTCTTGAGTATCCTGAGGCCGTAGAGCCGTGCTGCGTAAGTTCCCGCAATTGCCCCGGCATCCGGACGCGCATCGCTTGCAACGGCAGACGCCGCTCCGGCGGTGTCGAAAAAAGGGACCGGGCGGATCGCCGGATGGGCGAGAAGGAACTTGCTGCACTGTGCGAGAGCCTGCGGATGAGACCGGACGGAAGTCAGGTCGCCGAGCGTGCAGCGCGGGGGGCAGAGGAGAGCGTGCTCGATCCTCTCGTGGATCTCCCCCACGATGTGCAGTCCGTGTGCCAGGAGGAGGTCGTAGTTTTCATGAATGCTTCCGGCGAGCGAATTCTCGATCGGGATGACGCCGCGGTCCGACCGCCTCCGTTCCACCCGGTCGAACACTTCGCCGAACGTCCCGCAGGGGGACGTGGAGATCTCTTTCCCGAGCATGGTGCGGGCGGCGGCTTCACTGTACGCGCCGTGGACTCCCTGGAATGCGACGTTCATGGATATGCTCCCGTCAATGTGTCGTTGCGAAGCGAAGGTTGTCATTGCGAGCCCGTTTCTCAGGGCGAAGCAACCTGCCACTATGCTGATTGCTTCGTCGTGGCGCCCGCGGCGCCACTCCCTGCAATGACAGGGCGGGCTCGCAACGACGGCGTTGAACCCGAGGCGAAAA
>PMDK01000063.1 GCA_003154425.1 Ignavibacteriota bacterium | reverse complement strand
AAGAACCTCAAACTCACGGTGGACACCGGAGACTGCTCCCTCGAGAAGGTCTATGCCGACAGGGAACGATTGAAGCAGGTCATGATCAACCTCCTGGACAATGCCATCAAGTACACGGAAGACGGCGGATCGATCACCGTCAGCGCCAGGCACGAAGGGACCGATGCGGTGTGCGTTGAGGTGGCCGACACCGGGAGCGGGATCCCCGAACAGCATCTCGGCCGGATCTTCGAACGTTTCTACCGTGTCGACAAGGACCGCTCCCGGGATGTTGGAGGGACGGGGCTGGGCCTGGCGATCGTGAAGCACATCGTTGAGGCTCACGGAGGGACCATCCGTGTCGAGAGCATCGTAGGCAAAGGAAGCAGGTTCATCTTCTCGCTCAGGCGCTGACTCGTGAGACTTCGCACTCCGGTATCCGCCCCGTCGGATGAGCGTTTCATGCAGGAATGCATGAGGCTCGCTCTGCGCGGGAAAGGGCGTGTGAGCCCGAACCCGCTGGTAGGGGCGGTTCTCGTGCGAAGGAACAGGGTCATTGCCCGGGGCTGGCACCGCCGATTCGGGGGCCCTCACGCGGAGGTCAATTGCCTCGGGAAAGCCCGTGGGAATCTCAAGGGGACAACTCTGTTCGTGAACCTGGAACCGTGTGCACACTACGGCAAGACCCCTCCATGCANNAGCCGGAATCCGGGTATCGTGCGGCATTCTCGAGGCTGAAGCGAGGCAGTTGAACAGGTTCTTCCTGAAGCACATCACCCGCCAGACGCCGTACGTTCATGTGAAAGTCGCCCAGAGCATCGACGGGTTTATCGGGGGAGAGCGGGCCCCACAATATCTCAGTTCGCCCCCCTCGCTCCGCCTGGTTCACAGGTGGCGCGCGGAATACGACGCGGTGCTTGTTGGGGCCGGCACGGTGCACGCGGACAACCCCCGTCTCACGGTGCGGCATTGCCGGGGACGCAATCCGCATGTGGTGGTGATCGACGGACGCCTGTCGATCCCCGAGCATGCGAACGTCCTTCGGCGTGAGGGAGGACGGGGCGTCTTCCTCTGCATCTCCGAGGAGGCGGCGGCGGCGGCCAGGAGCAAGGTGCGGCGTCTCGAGGCGCGAGGAGTTGTCGTCCTGCGCTTTCCCGCTCCGAGAGGGCTGTTGGGACTCCGTGACGTTCTCGGGGCGCTGTACAGGTTTTCCATCGGATCGGTGCTGGTGGAAGGAGGGAGCGGCATCTTCGCGCAATTCCTGGAAGAAAGGCTTGCCGACGAGCTGAGCATCTTTGTCGCGCCGTTGATGCTCGGCGGCGGGGTCCGATGGAGAAATCCGCATTCTGGGCGCAGCAGCGGGTTCCAGACGCGCCGCGTAGGGAAGGACGTGCTTTTCACCACGCAATTCAGACAGGGGAGATAACAGCCGTGTTCACGGGCATTATCGGAGAAATCGGCAGTGTGGCCGGCGTCATGCGTGAAGGAGGGGGGATCCGCCTGACGGTGGAGGCGCCTGCTTCCGCGTCGGAGCTGCGCGTCAACGACAGTGTCTCTGTGAACGGCGCCTGTCAGACCGTGATCGCAACATCAGCACGGACATTCACGGTACAGGCCGTCGAGGAGACCCTCAGCAAGACGACACTCGGCGAGCTCAGTCCGGCGAGCGAAGTGAACCTCGAACTCCCCGTCAGGCTGAACGATCGACTGGGGGGGCACCTCGTGCTCGGTCACGTCGACTGCGTCGGGACTGTTGCCGCCGTCGAGGTGAAGGAGAGCAGTCATATGGTACGCATCACCTTCCCGGCTCCTTTCGCAAAGTACCTGATCCCTGTCGGGTCGATAGCCGTCGATGGGATCAGCCTTACGGTCGCCTCTGCCGGCCCGAACGAGTTTACGGTTGCCGTGATACCCCACACTCTCAGCAAAACCACGCTCTCGCAGGCCCGGAAGGGATTGCGCGTTAATCTGGAATTCGACGTTATCGGGAAGTACGTCGAGAGACTGGTATCGGGGGAGAAGAGCTCTGCAACCCCCGAAACCCTCACGGCCGATAAATTGAGGGCTTGGGGATACAATATCTAGCGGCGCCTGTTGCATTAAAAGGCATCTTTTCGTACCTTATAACGATTATTGAGACTCTTCCACAGCGAGTGCACTCATGTTTACAGTTTTGATGTCTCTTGAAATCCTGATCTGTCTCCTTCTGATTGTCGTGATACTCATGCAATCGAGCAAGGGAGGAGGGCTCGCCGGGACATTCGGCGGGGGGAATGTCGGCATGGTCTTCGGGGTCCGCCGGACCGCCGATTTCCTGATCCGCGGCACCCAGGTGCTTGCAGCGGCGTTCATCGTTCTCAGCCTCGTGATCAACGTGTTTTTCCTCCCCTCAAGAACATCCGCGAACGTCGAGAGCGTCCTGTCCAAGGGGGGAAAAAGCGGCGTGACTCCGCAGCTCCCGCCGACCGAGGTCCCCGCGACGATGCCGGGGCAGTCAAGCCCCTCGCCGGTCCCCGCGACGCCGTCAAAGTAGGGGTCGTGACGCACGATCTCCGCACCCATGGCTCAATTGGTAGAGCAACTGACTCTTAATCAGTGGGTTCCGAGTTCAAGCCTCGGGTCGGTCACTAAATGATTTCCGCCTTCGCACCCAAAAGGGTATGGCAAGCCTCGGGTCGGTCACTAAATGATTTCCGCCTTC
>PMDK01000066.1 GCA_003154425.1 Ignavibacteriota bacterium | reverse complement strand
CCCACCCGGTGTTCACGCGCAACGGCGACGACGTCATACTGGATCTCCTCGTCAGCTTTCCCGAAGCAGCCATAGGGGGGGATATCGAAGTGCCGACGCTCACGGGCCGCGCCCGGCTCAGGATCGACCCCGGGACACAGTCGGGGAGAATACTCAGGATGAGGGACAAGGGGATACCTCACCTGAACAGCTTCGGTCGCGGGGACCAGCTGGTGCGAGTCAATGTCTGGGTCCCGACCTCGCTGAGCCCCAAAGAGAAACAGAGCCTGAAAGAAATGGGCGAATCGGAGAATTTCCACCCAAGGGAAGGAGACCGCTCGGCGAACTCCGAGAAGAGTTTCTTCGGGAGGATGAAGAAAGCCTTTTCCTGATACGCATGATTTCACTCACCGACCTGCAACACAGGTTTGGGTTCACCAGCAATGAGGTCGCGCTCATACTCTTCCTCTCGGTGACCCTCATGGCGGGAGCGGGGATCAGGTGGATCCGTTCCGCGGACCAGGGCGAAACTGCAATCCCCCCGGACTCCGCGTACGCGGCATCCGACAGCGAATTCGCCGCGCGCTCGGCCGTCGCGGCCGCCGACACGGGGGCCCCAGCCCCCCGGACACACACCCGCTCGTTCCCGCACAAAGGACCCCTCCCCTCCGCTAGCATTGACATCAACAGCGCTTCAGTCGCGGAGCTTGTCCGGCTTCCGGGGATCGGGGATGCGTACGCACGCCGGATCATCGCCTACCGTGACGGGCATGGCAGGTTCTCCCGCATCGACGACATGATGCATGTCTCCGGGATCGGCCCGAAGAAGTTCCAGGCGCTCCGTCCCTTCGTGACGGTGCGTTGACTAACTCTCGCCTTTTGTGCATATTTGACGCGGACAGGGGATCACTTTCACTTAACGGTGCCGGCCTTTGTCACCGCAAGACCTCATCGTGGGACTCAGCATCAGCGGGGGGGGCATTCAGGCCGTCGAACTCGACCGGTCGGGAGCCGTCACCACGCTGCTCTCGATCGACGAATGGGAGAACACGCTCCCTGCCGCCTCCGCGAACGGCTCCGGCGAGGGGCTGCAGGAATTCCAGCGCCTCTTCGGCAATTTCATACGTGAAAACCGGGTCCGCGCCAACCGGCTGTCGATCTCGCTGGACACCTCCATGCTCTTTCTGAACTCCATGCCGATCGACCAGGGGCTCACGCGAGGCGAGATCAACGACCATGTCAAATGGGAACTCTCCCAGTATTTCCCCGACATCAATGCGGCGGAGTTCATCACCGACGTGCACATACTGACGGAACACGCGAACGACCCGTTCAACGAGGCACTGAGTGTCTCCCTCCGCCGCCATGATGCCGTCACCATTCAGAAAGCGGCGGCGGCAGCCGGGATGGAACTCTCGATCGTCGACGCCGATCACTTCGCGGCGGACACTGCGCTGAGGATCAACTATCCGGATACCTACAGGAAATACATCGCGCTGATCGGCGTGAAGGAGAACCGCCTCGATATCAGCCTGATGCGGAACGGCAGCCTGGAATCCTACCGCTACCTTATCGTCCAGTCCAACCAGGAAATCATACAGGGGATCGCGGCCCTCGCCCGCAAGACTCCCGGGATCTATTCGATAACCGTCTACGGGCCCTATCTCGACAGGGACCTGCTGACGCAGATCCGGCGGGGATCCCCGATACTCATTGAGGCGCTCAACCCGCTCCGTCACGTCAACGTCTCCGACAATCTCCGGCTTGCCGATCACCTGACCGTTCCTTCGTACCGCTTCGCCGCCGCGGTCGGCGTCGCCCTGCGCAGGGACTGAAGCCCGTGCGGGTCATCAGCGGGATGTACCGGGGAAGGACGCTTCGGACCGTCAGGGACCTCTCGGTCCGCCCCGCGACAGACCGGGTGCGGCAGACGGTCTTCGATATGCTGACCAACCGGATCGTGTTCGACGGGGCGCGGGTCCTGGACCTCTTCGCCGGGAGCGGCAGCCTGGGGATTGAGGCTCTCAGCCGCGGGGCGGCCCACGCGACATTCGTCGAGCTGGCGCACGACGCTGCGGAGTTCATCGAACTCAACCTGCGCACGCTCGGATGCGCGGAGGCGGCCCTCGTCCTTGAGACAGACGCCATGGAGTTCGTCCGGCCAGGGAACGGACCCTTCGATCTCGTGTTCGCCGACCCGCCGTACGCTTTCGACCGTACGGCCGGCATCCCGGAGATCGTCTTCGACAGCGGGATCCTCCGCCCGGGCGGCTACCTGCTCATCGAGCACGCCGGCGACATCTCATTCGCGAGCGCCCCCGCCTACAGGGCGGGACCTGTGAAGCGCTTCGGGCGGACACACGTGACTTTCTTTACTCCGACCAACGGAAGGAAGGACGCACAATGAAACAGCGGAGCGCACTCTACCCGGGGACGTTCGACCCGATAACGTACGGGCATATCGATGTCGTCCTGCGGGCCACCGAGCTCTTTTCCCGCGTCGTGGTCCTGGTCGCACGCAACTCGACGAAACATCCGATGTTCACGGAAGAAGAGCGGGTCGCGATGATACAGGAGGTGTTCCGGCGTCACCCCCGCGTGGAAGTGGACGCCTTCAACGGGTTGCTCGTGGAATACGCCAGGAGGCGGAAGGCGACGGTGATTGTCAGGGGGCTCCGCGCAGTGTCCGATTTCGAGTTCGAATTCCAGATGGCGCTGACGAACAGGAAGCTGGCGCCGACGATCGACACGGTCTTCCTCGTTCCCCACGAGAAGTACACGTACCTGAACTCCACGATTGTCCGGGAGGTGGCACGCCTGGGGGGGGACGTCTCCGATTTCGTCCCGCCCGGGGTCCGTCGCCGTCTCCTCCGGAAAGTAGCCCCCTGAAGCCGGCTATGCGTCACCTCTCGACAAAAGTCAGGAACCTGGAGGAATCGCAGACGCTCCTTCTCACGCAGAGAGCCCGGCTTCTGCAGGACGCCGGCGTGGACGTCGTAAGCCTGACGGCCGGGGAACCCGACTTCCCGACCCCCGCACATATCAAGGAGGCTGCGCTCCGGGCCATCGAGGCCGACTTCACACATTACACGGCGAACCAGGGGACCGCGGAGCTCATTGAGGCGGTCATCGACAAATTCTCTTCAGACAATGACCTGCATTTCTCTCCGGACCAGGTCCTTGTTTCCTCCGGGGCGAAGCACTCGATCTTCAATGCCCTCTGCGCGATACTTAACCCGGGTGACGAGGTCATCATCCCCGCCCCCTACTGGGTGAGCTACCCCGCGATCGTCCGGCTGGCAGACGGCGTCCCCGTGATCCTCCCTTTTGAGGCAGCAACCGGGTTCCGGCCGGATGTTCGCCGTCTGCGCCGCGCGATCGGGCCGAAGACACGTGTCCTCATCCTGAACACCCCGTGCAATCCAACCGGGATCGTGTTCACCCGGAGCGAGGTGGAGGAGATTGCGGCGATGGTGAAGGAAACGAATCTCACGGTCATCAGCGACGAGATATACGAGAAAATGGTATTCGACGGGCGGAAGCACGTCAGCATCGGCTCCCTCAAAGGGATACGGGACCAGGTCGTCACCGTCAACGGCGTCTCGAAGGCGTACGCCATGACCGGCTGGCGCATCGGGTACATGGGGGGACCGGAGGAGATTATCCGCGCCGCCGGAAAAGTGCAGGGACAGGTCACAAACAACGCCAACTCCATCGCACAGAAGGCGACAGTGGCCGCGCTGCGGGGGCCGCAGGGACCGATCGACGCGATGCGCACCCAATTCCAGCTCAGACGCGATTACGTCGCCCGCCGCCTTTCGGCAAGGGAAGGGGGCGAGGTCCGGAGCCCCGAGGGAGCGATGTTCTTCTTCCCCGGCGTGGAGCGATGCTTCGGGATGAGGGCCCGCGGGAATCTGATACGCAACGCCTCTGATCTTGCGGAGCACCTGCTGGAACACCATCATGTCGCACTCGTCCCCGGCGAAGCCTTCGGCGCCCCGGGGCACATCAGGCTTTCGTTCGCCGCCTCGATGGGGGATCTGGAAAAGGGAATGGACCGCCTTCTCCGGGGGCTGCAGGAAATTCAGTAAATAAGGAGATCCATGCCGACGTACGAGTATCTGTGCAGGAAATGCGGGCACACGTTGGAAGAATTCCAGTCGATGTCCGAGGAAGCGCTCAAGCGCTGCCCGAAGTGCGGCACCGACAGCCTGGCGCGCATCATGGGAACCGGGGGCGGCTTCATACTGAAGGGGAGCGGGTTCTACGGCACCGATTACCGCAAGCAGCAGTCCGGCCCGGGGGATTCAGGAAAAAAAGAGGCGGAGAAGCAGGAGACGGCGCAACAGACAGAGGAAAAGGGAGGGGAGAAGAAGGAAACGGAAAAGAAAGAACCGGAAAAGAAGGAAACGGAAACGAAAAAACAGACGGGAAAAAGAGACACGGAGAAAAAAGAGGGGGAGAAAAGAAAGAGGGGGAAGGGAACCCCGGGGTCTCAGCCCCCCCCCCTCCGGGGGCCCTCAGGGCCGCCGGAGAAGAACGACTGAGACCCGGGTTATGCCGCTATGTCCCTTTTTTCATGATCTTCGGCCTGGGGGGGGTCGATTCCTTCAGTGACGTGAGCGCCATCGTGCCGTCGCCCACCGTCCCTTTCGCTTCGAAGTAAAGCCCTTTCTCACGCTTCGATTTCCCGATCAGGACCTTTGCCTTTGCGCTCCCATTCTCGTCGAATTTGTAGTACTTCCCGCCGGAGAATATCCCGTAACCGCTCGCCGCGCAGTGGTCATCCAGCGCACAGTCCTTCGAGTGTCCCTGGGCTTTCTCCATGGCGTTGTCCTTCATCGCCATCTTCTCCGCGCACATCTGATCAACGACGTAGCCCTTCAGTGTCGCGGGCCTGGCATCCTGCGCGTTGACCGTCAGCGCAAATGAGAGAACAATGGTACAGACTGCAACGAGGTACTTCATGGGTCCTCCTGATGTTGTGTAATAACCGGGGTGGGTGTCACACCTTTAAACCCCCCGGAGGGACGGTGGGTTCCCTCCGTTTTCACTCATAGCGGTCGAGCTTGAATTTCTCCCCCAGGTAGAGTTTCCGCGCCTCGGGGTCGTCTGCGAGGTTTTCCGACGTGCCCGCCTTCAGGATCTGCCCCTCGAAAAGGAGGTAGGCGCGGTCCGTGATCGAAAGCGTCTCATGGACGTTGTGGTCGGTCACCAGGACGCCGATGCCGCGCTGCTTCAACGCCGCCACGATCCTCATGATCTCCTCCACCGCGATCGGGTCAATCCCGGCGAACGGTTCGTCGAGCAGGATGAAATTCGGGTCCGTCGCGAGCGCGCGAGCGATCTCGGTGCGCCGCCGCTCGCCGCCGGAGAGCATGTAACCCTTGCTCCGGGCGAGATGGCTGATGTTGAAGTCCGTCATCAGCCGCTCGCATTTCGCGCTCCGCTCCGCGGCGGACATGTCCATCATCTGGAGAACGGCGAGTATGTTTTCTTCAACCGACATTTTCCGGAACACGGAAGCCTCCTGCGGCAGGTAGCCGATCCCCATCCGCGCGCGCTTGTACATTGCGATCTTGGTGATCTCCGTGTCGTCCAGGTAGACCTTTCCCTCGTTCGGCGTGATCATGCCGACGATCATGTAGAACGTCGTCGTCTTCCCCGCGCCGTTCGGCCCGAGGAGTCCCACGACCTCCCCCTGACGCACATCGATGCTGACGCCCCTGACCACGGTTCGCTTCTTGTACCGCTTGACGAGGTCTTCGGCGCGAAGGACCCCCCGCTTCTCCTGACCGCTTCCGTTCACCATAGTCTCTGTTTCCGTCGTTAGTGGTTGTGCGCCGCGCCGGGGGAGGCACCCCTCAGCAGCTGCGGAGCGTTCGGGCGCCAGGTGAACCCCGGGAGGGCGTAGTCGGCCTCCTTCCCCCGCACCATGTNNAGGTGATAGAGGCTCACCGCCCTCCCCTCCACATCCGTCCGGCTGAGCCCCTGCGCGCCAAAGAGCATCCGCAGCAGGTCCCCCGTTATCTGGTCATACCGATCCGGATGGAGCGAATCGCTCCGCGATACGGCGAAGGCACTCCCCATCACGTGAAGGCGCTGGAGCTTCCGTTTTTTCAGGTAGACGTCGACCGAGTCCCCCGCCACCTGGGTGTCCCTGTACCAGATCACGGGCGAGCCCCGGAGCACGATGCTGTCCCCCCCGGTGAAGAAGCACGCATACCTGGCCGTGGCGGCAAGGTCCGAGCGGACCAGTTCAACGCTGTCCCGCGCGATGAGCCGCCGGGTCGAATCCCGGTAGGACTCGAGGATGACCCCGCGCACCTGAAGCGTGTCGAACCGCCCCTCTCCCGCGGAGTCGACCTGCACCATCAGAGGGGAGACAGTCATCCGGCTGTACAGGCGGAGGGCATCATGGTCGAGCCTCCCTCCGTAAATCGTCACTCCCTCCGCCGGGCTCCGGACGACGACATGCCCCAGGGCGAGAGAGCGGCGGCTGTCTCTCCGGTACAGGAGAGAATCCGCAGTAAGGACCGAAGTGGAATCGACGACGATCACGTGTGTATGGAAGAACGCCCTGCGTTCCTCCGCAAAATACTCTCCGTATGCCGCGGTGAGCCGCGTGTTCCCGTCATCCAGCTGGACCCGTTCGAAACCTTCGGCACGCCGCTCGGGGCGGTAATAGACCCCGCGCGGAGCCCGGAGCGTGAGACTGTCGTCGGTCACGATGACGTTCCCCGTGAGCAGGAATTTCCCCTGAAGGATGTACTGGAGGGCGCGGTCGCACGTGATGCGCGTCTTGTCCTGCGTCAGGAGTACGTGGCCGATGAGCTCGCGGACGTCCTCCCCCCCCAACTGTTTCACGTGAAGCGTATCGGCGCTCACCTCCTGTGCCCGCACAGAGCGGGCCGGGAGCATGAGGAGGGAGACTGCGCAGGCGCAGAGCAGGAGAGGGCCGTTATTCATGTTTCACTGCCTGGCCCGTGACTCTGAAAATCCTGTAGTTCCTGAGGTCCTGGTCGCTCACGAGCCCCTGACCCGTTATGTGCTCCGTTGGGGACGTGATGTCCACAAACGCGTTTGTGTGTATCGTCCTGTCGGCATTCGTCCAGAACAGGCTGTCGGTCTTCATCGTCGACCCGCTGTCTGACACCACGACAACGTCGTCGTACGCCTCGAAATCCTGCGTGGCGTCGTTGACTTTCCCCCGGCGTGAGGTGAGCAGAGAGGTATGGCGTCCCTCCCCGTCGAAGAAATCGACGTGCACGCTGTCGTCGAGGAAGGTGATCCGCTGGCTCTGGAAGTCCGCAATATGTCCCGCCCACAGGACGGCCTTGATACGGGCAGAATCAGTGAAGTACACGGTGCTGCGCCAGCTTTCCTGCGACGGGAGGGACAACTCGGGGAGCTGTTGGACCGAAGGGTTGACTTTTTCCGCGCATCCGGCAAGGAGGAGCATTGCCGCGATGTGGAAACGGTTCACCCTGCATCCCGCTCCGATGCGGACGACGTCATGCCCGTGTACGACTAAAGTCCGTGACGGGTCCATTCAGCCCCTTCTCTTGAACAGTTGACGCATGAACAGGGGAATGCCGGAGTGCCGGAGGGGCGGAGAATCCAGATGGAGGGGAACGTGCTGCCTGAGCGCGTTGTAGGCCACGAAAGCCCGGAGCAGATCTTCGTCGGGAAACGATCTCAGGTCTCTCCAGAGGAGTGAGGGGACGAGCGCGATCCCGGGATCACGGATTCCCCTGCGGATCATCAGCTCGCCGTAGTAGTTCGTAATGGGGATCAACCGCACAATGCCGCCGGACTGTTCATGGACCCAGATCCTCTTTTCCGCCGGCGCGAACGCGAGCGTCACCCCGGCGCCGATGAACACCTCCCGCACGGAGGTGCCTGTCGCCGGGGAGACCTCTCCGGGGGACCACCAGGAATACGTCCACCGCCGCTTCTCCTCATAGTGATCGGGGATCCCCCGTCCACGGGCAGAGACGATTTCAACGTTGATCTGGTTTCCCGCTTCCTCACGGACACTGATCGTGAATGAGCCCAGCGTGGTCTCCACCATTCCGTACGCGACGACGGGAGTGAGCGGAGAGACGATGTCAGGGAGATCGCCGGGGAGCCCGAGGATGATATCCCCCTCCCCGCGCCGTCCCTCCCCCAGGACGGCCATGGATTCGAGACGGTCCCGGAGAGCCCGGTACCCGGGGCGCTCCACCGGGAGGACGGTCTCCAGAAGATCGAGCTCCTTGGGGCGCAATGGACGCGGATACTCCATGCGATCAGGTTCTCCTATGTGCCGCGCCGGCGGAGTATCATATCGATGAAGTCCCGGACAGCCCCCTCTCCCCCCCCGGCACGCGTGACATAGTGGACGCTTCGCCTGACCTCCGGGAGGGCATTGGGAGGAGCCGCGGAGAGTCCGACGACCCGCAGGAGAGGGATGTCGAAGAGGTCATCCCCGATGAACGCGAACTCTTCATCCCCGAACCCGCGGCGGCGCTGGATCTCCCTCATCGCGGCCACCTTGTCGCCCGCCCCCTGGATCACGTCCTCTATCTTCAGGACCCGCGCACGCGCTTCGACGATCGATGTCGTTCTGCCGCTGATGATCCCGAATATCAGGCCCGATTCCCTCCCCCGTTGTATCCCGTACCCGTCATGCGCATGGAAGCGCTTGAGCTCGTGCCCGTCCGCGGTGTAGTACAACCCCCCGTCCGTCAGGACCCCGTCCACGTCAAGCAGGACCATCCTGATCCGGCGCGCCCGCGAGGCGACCGACTGATTCGAGCGGGGCATCAGAGTCCCCCCCCGACGGGGAAGTTGCGTATGTGCATGTCACACTCCAGGGTCTTGGCCGGAGGAAATTACGAAAAAAGGGGAAGACAATCAAAAGAAGAGCCGTTTTGCTTTCCCAGTCTTTCGGGCGTATATTTCAGCACCATGGCCTCCATTCCCCCCCCGATCAGCTGCAGGGCATACGCCAAGATCAATCTCGGACTGCGTGTGACGGGGGAGCGGACCGACGGTTATCACGAGATCTGCACGGTCTTCCACCGCATCGAGCTCTTCGACGACATCGTCCTCCATGCCTCGGACGCCATCACGGTGCACACAACGGACCCCGCAGTCCCCTCCGGCGAGGCGAACATCTGCCATGCCGCGGCGCTCATGCTCCGGGAACGGCTCGATTTAAAGACCGGAGTCCGGCCCGGGGTCCATATTGAAATCACAAAGAGAATACCAGTCTCGGCCGGCCTGGGGGGCGGAAGCGCCGACGCCGCCGCCGTGCTCCGGTCACTTCCTGCGCTGTGGGGGAAGAGTCTTCCCGAAGACGACCTCCGTGCGCTGGCGCTCGGGCTGGGCTCCGACGTCCCATACTTCATGGGGGATGACTCGGCGCTTGGGAAGGGAAGAGGTGAGATTCTGGAATACTTCCGGCTCGACGTTCCGTTCGCCATTCTCCTGTGCACCCCCCCTGTCCAGGTCTCGACACAGTGGGCCTACTCGCGCATCGTCCCGCGCCCCCCGGAACGGCTGGATCAGGAAGACCTCCGTTCCGTTCTCCTGCGCGGGATATCGGACCCCTTGCTCCTTTGCGAACACCTGGTCAACGATTTCGAGTCCCCCGTCTTCCTGGAGCACCCCCTCGTCCGGTCCGTCAAGGAATCGATGATGCGGGACGGAGCCCTCTTCGCATCGATGTCGGGGAGCGGGTCATCGGTCTACGGTTTCTTTCATGACACGGATGCCGCCCGCCGTGCGGCCGCCCCGCTCGAATCGCTGAACTACCGGACGTTCATCACCCCCCCACATTTCCGGGTGTAGCGTTGCGACGTTCCCCATTAATGACCGGAGTGACAAGGGAAGGCGGACTCACGCACCACGCCCTGCCGATCTCTGTGTGCCTCTTCATGTTAAGCGTCATGGCACCAGCGACCGCGCCGGGGTCGCCACCCGCGGCAGCATCACCTTCGGATTCCACAAGGCCCCGTACCGCAGCAGAGGACTCCCTCCGCATTCGCCGTGTGGCGGCCGACTCACTGGCACGCGGAAAAGCCGATACGAGCGGGGCGGCGCCGGACACGCTGGGGAGGATGAGCACCCCCTCCCTTGTCGGGACGCTCGACCGGTTCGCGGATACCTCGTCGATACGGACGAATCAGGACCTCCACTGGATGGACTACCGCTACCTGGGGGGAATACTGGAGTCCTTCCCCGGAGTCTTCATGATGGACCAGGAGAGCGAAGGACAGTACAGCCAGGCCACGTTCGACGGCGTCGACTGGCGGGCCGTCTCGGTCTCATCCAACGGGCGAGGGCTGAACGACCCCGCATCCGGCGTCTTCAAGCTGTATGATTTCACGACCGAGTACGCAGACCGGATCGAGGTCGTGACGGGACCCAGGGCGTTTCTCTACGGACTCAACAGCACGGGCGCCGCGGTCAACCTCGTGACAAAGAACTACAACAGCAACAAGCCCTTCACCAAGTTCAACTACTCCGAGGGGGCGTACGGCTATTCCATCGTTGACGGCACGTTCAGCCAGAATATTTCCAGGAGGACGAACGTCACTGTGGGGTTCCAGCACCAGGCGGCGGACGGAAGGTTCGCCGGCGAGGCACATGACGCCTGGAACACACGCGAAAAGATCAGGTACAACATCTCGCACGACCTCAATCTCATACTCTCTCACGAGCACACGGCGACACAGACACAGATGAACGGCGGCGTGAACGAGTCGCTCACGAGCGGAGCGGCCGCGTTCGACAGTAAAGTCGCGGTCATGAAGCAGGACAGCACGTACGAGAAGGTGACGAAAAACGACTTCGACCTTTCGCTCGTCGGGACGTTCCTCGGTGACACCGCAGACGTCTCGAACCTCACGTTCTACTATTCCCACTCGAAGAGAGAGTTCCGGGAACGGGAGGACCCGTACCATGATTTTCCGCCGGGGGTGTCATCGGACCACGTCGCGTCCTGGATGGGCGCCCGGGCGACGCAGGACCTGTCGACGGAATTCCAGCGGTTCAGCGCCGGGGGGGATGTGGAACTCCGCCAGATCGAAGGGAGCCCGAACCTGGGACGTCTGCGTGCCGTCGTGGGGGCGGTCTGGGCAAAAGAGGAGATCGACCCGTCCGGCCCGCTGGGAGTCGCACTCTACGGAAGGCTGGACACATATCTCCGGAAGGAGTACGCCGGGTACGGCGCGGACGGCACGATTCGGATCGGGTCGTGGCTGCGCCTTTTCGGCGGAGTGAGCAGGTCGACGCGCGTGCCGGATTTCCAGGAACTCTACTGGATCGATTCCACGGTGGTCCGGACGGGACCGATAGTCGCCGAGCATCATACCGTTGCGGAGGCGGGTGCGGTACTCGGGACTCCGGAAACAGGGACGCTCCGGCTCGCACTGTTCCACAGGACGGTGTCCGACCCGATCACATTCAGTCCGTACAACGGAACTGCGTCTCCCTTCCCGGGTGCGGTGATAGCGAACGGTCCCGCACTCAACACCAGCGGCGTCACGGCGCATGTCGACGTGCGTTACCGGTCATTCTCACTCGAAGGGAATCTGGAATACCTTCTCCAGACGTCCGGAGGGGCAACGCTCAATGCGTTCCCGAAGCTCTCGGGCAGCGGCGGGCTGTTCTTCCGCCGGAAGCTCGTACACGACAAGCTGGAGCTGAAGACCGGTTTCAAAGGTCGGTTTTCGCTCGGCTATTCAGGATTCGTCTTCAATCCGGAGATGATCGCGTACGTGTCAAACTCCGGGCTTCCCCTGGGGACAAGCGCGAGCGCCGATTTCTTTCTTATCGGACACATCGGCGATGCGTACATCCACTTCATCTGGGAGAACCTGGCCAATATCCGTTACTACGGCACGCCGTACTATCCCGGCGGGGAGCGGGCAATCAGGTTCGGAATTTCATGGGAATTCCTGAATTGATGAGTCGCACGGGTGTGAAATCTGCGGAGGGGAACCTGAACGGCGAGATGCGGCAGTTGCTCCGGATGATCGACGAGCCATACAGCGGCAGGTCATGGCACGGGCCGAACCTGCGAGGCGTGCTTGCGTCAATTTCGCCGGGCAGCCTCCGGCGCCGCCCCGGCAGGGGGCGCCTCGCGCGCGAAACGCTGATTCACGGGATAGCTGCACGCAATCTCTACCATGTCGGGCAGATACAGCGTATCAAGCGTCTCATGAAATGACCTTTTCGGGGGGAGAAAGCCAGTGCTCCCCGGCCTTCCCGGTGACAGAGGAGAGGAACGCAAGAGTCCTCTTCGCGGCGTCCTCCCAGTCGAACGTCGCTGCCCATCTGAGGGCCCCCTCCCTGAGATGGCTCCGGAGCGCCTCGTCCCCCAGGAGGCGGAGCATGCGCTCTGTGAGCGCTCCGATGTCCCCGTGCGGATACAGGAGCCCCGTCTCTCCTTCCCTGACGGCATCCCTGAGTCCGGGGACGTCAGCCGCGACTGACGGCGTGCCACACGCATTCGCCTCGATGACCGTGAGTCCCCATCCCTCCTTCAACGACGTCGACACGGTGAACCAGGCTCTTCTGAGCAGTTCGACCTTCTGCGCTTCGGTGAGGTACCCTGTGAATTCGACCGCGTCCTGTATCCCGAGCCCGCGCACCATTTCCCGGAGCCGTCCGAGGTCATCCCCGTCCCCCGCGACAACCGCCTTCAGGGCGGGGAACGCGGCGATGACAGCCGGAAGCGCGCGCAGGAAATGATCGACGCTCTTGTACCTTTTCAGCCGTCCGAAATACACGGCCAGCGGTACAGCGCTCTTGCTCCCGTCGCCGACTGAATACACTCTGTGATCGACGCAGTTATGGATGACGGCGAGCCGCCCGGCGGGAAAGCCGTTGTCAATGAACTCCTGTTCGGTACTCCGCGAGACGACCATGAAGGGAATTCTCGTCCTGTAGAGGGCGAGCGCGCAGCGCTCCATCACGTACACATAGACGGCGGGGATCAGGCCGGTTTCGAGAAAGACGCTCTTCCCGAAAAGATGATGGGCGATACCGGCGAGCGGCCGCCGGACGTACAGGGGGGAAAAGAAAGGAACCTTGTTGAGGTCCTCCACGACCACATCGTAGTCGCCTGCGCGCAGGACGGCAAGGTACACCAGGGGGAACATGAAATTGAAGAACGGCCTGCTGCCGCGGCGGAGTATTTCGATCCCGTCGATGGTCTCACGCGGCGCCGCTCCATGGTACGTCGAACAGCAGAGGGTCACGCGGTGCCCCGCGCGCGCGATCCGGGAGAAGATCTCGTGGAAATGGACTTCCGCCCCCCCGGAGAGAGGATTGGTGACATCCTGCCAGTTGACGACGAGTATGTTCATCCGCGGGAACCGATCTCAGCGGTCCAGTATGCGAAGACATCCGCAAGAGTCTGCTCGAGCGGGATACGCGGTTCCCAGCCTGTCGCCTCGTGCAGCCGCGCATAACTCCCGGCGATCAGGGGCGGATCCCCTCCCCGCGTGCGTGAAGCCTCGCTCTCGACCGTCACCCGTATGCCGGACACCTCCTGAAAGATTGTGATGAGATCACGGATCGCGACGATATGCCCGGAACAGAGATTGAACACGGTGTGAGCGGAGGGATGCGTGAGGATCGCCCAGTATGCGCGGACCACGTCGCGCACGTCGGTGAAGTCCCGGCGCGCGTCGATGTTGCCCACGCGTATCACCGGCGCGTTCTTCCCCGCCGCGATGAGCGCGAACTGCTGCCCGAAATCGGAGGAGACGAAGACGGGGCTCTGACGTGGACCGGCGTGATTGAAGGGGCGGACGACGCTGACGCGAAGGCCGAATGTGCGGCGGTACTCCTGGCCGATGAGATCGACGCTCGCCTTGCTTGCCGCATAGGGATTTTCCGGCCTGACGGGGGACTCCTCGGTGATCGGTTCCAGGCGGGGTTTCCCGTACACCTCGCCCGAACTGACGAGGAGAATATCCGGCCCCGAGCCCGTGTCTTCCGCCTGCCGCCGGGCTGCGTCGAGCACCGCGACCCCCCCCATGATGTTCACGCTGAATGTTCCGAAAGGATCGCGAAGCGCCGTCGGGACGTATGCCTGTCCGGCCAGGTGGACCACTTTGTCGGGGCGCACGACCGTAAATATCCTGCGCATGGCCTCCGCGTCGACGATATCGGCCTCGTGGAGGGCGATCCGGGCGCGAAGATGATCGATATTGCCGGTCTTCTGACCCGGGAAATGGGTGCCGTGCAGTTCCATCCCGTCGATGCCGAGCAGGTATTCAGCGGCATGACTTCCGACGAAGCCGTCGATCCCCGTGACAAGCACTCTCATATCCGTAACCCGGCGAAGTGGGGATTGAACACTACACCATCATGCGGGCCGCAATCTCATCGCAGAGCATGTACCCGCGGGCAGTCAGGCGCAGCGTGCCGCCTTCGAGCACCGCCGCCCCCTCCTCCACCAGATCTCCCGCCAGCGCGAGCCTGTCCGCCGGCAGGGCGAACTCATCCTCCAGGTTTCCGAGGTCCACGCCGGTGCTCCTCAGCCCGAGGAAGATCCGCTCATTGCACAGCTGCGCGCGCGTCAGCTCTTCACGCATCGCAACGGGGAGCTCTCCCCTTCCGAGCTCCGCGCAGTACCTGCCGAGGGCGGGCACATTCGCCCAGCGCAGGGGCGCGTCCCCATTCACCGGGCGCCAGAACGAATGGGCGGAGGGCCCGAAGCCGAGGTACCCTTCGTGAGACCAGTAGGCGGAGTTGTGCAGGCTCCTGAATCCCGGCCGGGCGTAGTTGGACACCTCGTAGTGCTCGAAACCGGACCGCTCCATCACGTCCATCGTGCGCTCATACAGCGCCGCTTCGGCTTCGACAGGGTTCGGCGACACCAGCTTCGCAGAGACCATCCGCGCAAGCGGCGTGTCGTCCTCCACGATCAGGCTGTACGCCGACAGGTGATCCGGACGAAGCTCGAGCGCCTTTGACAGCGTTCTCTCCCACTCCCCTGCCCTCTGCCCCGGCAGGGAGTAGATCAGGTCCACGCTCACATTGGCATAGCCCGCCTCGCGCGCCAGCTCGACGCACCTGACAGCCTCGGCCGCGTCGTGAATCCTTCCAAGAAACCGGAGTTCCTTCTCATCGAACGACTGGATTCCTATGCTGAGACGGTTGACGCCAAGGGACCGGTAGTCACGAAGCTTCTCAAGGGAAACCGTCCCCGGATTGGTCTCGAGCGTGATCTCGGCATCTCGATCGAGCGTGAACGCCCTGCGGAGAGAACGCATCACCCGCTCAAGCTCGGACGGCGCGAGCAGGGACGGCGTCCCACCTCCGAAGAAGAGCGTATCGAATGTCTCCCCATCCCCCACGGGAGAGGCAAGTGCGATCTCCGCATCGAGGGCGTCGAGAAACCCCTCCATGAGAGTGACCGTCTCGATGGAATAAAAGTCGCAATAGATGCACTTGCGCTGGCAGAACGGAATATGAACGTACAGAGACGGCATGGAAGTCCAGTATGGGAACAGGCTAACGGACGACGGTGCCCGGCCGGGTCCAGCGGATCCCCGTCCTGCCGTCCACCGACCAGTAGATCATCATGGCGCGCCCCACGACCCTGTCGAACGGGACGAATCCCCAGGCGCGGCTGTCCAGGCTGTCGTCCCGGTTGTCCCCCAGGACGAAGTAGAGGACCCTCTCCCCGGCCTTCGGGACAACGACCGGGCCGAAGTCCGGCACGGGCGTCCGGGCCGGCTTCGCCGACGGGGGAGAAGCGATCTCCTGTCCGTTGACAATGAGCGTCCCGCCACGGATCATCACGGTGTCTCCCGGAAGCCCCACCAGGCGCTTGACATAGAGCCGCGGAGGTGTGCCGTCCGGCGCATAAAACACGATCACGTCCCCCCGGTGCGGTGAACCCGGCCCCGGGATGCGCAGAGCGGGGAGCCGGCTCCCCACGATCGGCAGAAACCGGGGGGTCGAGGGACCGTAGAGGAACTTGTCCACGAGGACAAAGTCACCCACCATGAGCGTGTTTTCCATCGATGCGCTCGGCACGTGGACCGCGTCGACGACAAATGTCTTCACCGCGAGGGCCAGTGCGACGGTCAAGGCGACGACCTCCGCCACATCCCGGAGGCGGCCGACGACGCGCACCCGGCGCGGACCGGTTCCCCCGGCCGGCGTCCGTCGCATGCTACCTGATGAGCGAGCCGATGCGGCTGAGGCGGATCGATCCGAGCTTGTCGATGACGCTGCTCAGGGGCTTGTCCGGATCCCAGGACCAGTACACGATCATCGGCGTCCCCACGATATTCTCCTCGGGGATGAACCCCCAGAAACGGGAATCGAGGCTGTTATCCCGGTTGTCCCCCATGCCGAAAAGATAGTTCCTCTGGACGACGTACTTCGTCGCCGCCACGCCGTCGACAAGGACCCGTGCGCGTTCGTCGAGGCGCACCCGGTGCCCCTCGCGGGAGATGAATGTCGCCCACCGGGGGTAGGTGGAGGCGCTCAGATCGATGATATCCCCTCTCTTCGGCACCGTGACCGGCCCCCAGAAATCCTCGTTGAACGGCGCGTCGCGGGGGAAGATCTTCGGGTCCGCGTAGACCTGCGGCCGCGGGTTCAGGTTGTTGAATTTCATATTCCGCGGTATCGGCGCCGGCTTCCCGTTGATGTACAGAATCCTGTTGACAACCTGGATCGTGTCTCCGCTGAGCGCCACGCACCGCTTGAGATAGAACATGAATTCGGGCGACTGGACCTCTTCCCGCTGCCCCGGGAATTCGAACACGATGACATCACCGCGCCCGACGCTCCGCAGGGCCGGGACCCTGAACCACGGAAGGCGCACATTTGTAAACGGGATCGTCCGGGGCGTCGTTCCGCCGTATATGAACTTGTTGACAAAGAGGAAATCGCCCGCCATGATTTCGTTTTCCATCGACCCCGTTGGGACCTCGAACGATGCGAGCACGAAGCTGTTCAGGAAGA
>PMDK01000345.1 GCA_003154425.1 Ignavibacteriota bacterium | reverse complement strand
CGACCGCCCACTCGCTGGTGATCAATGGTTCGTTGTAGGTGCTTGTGATGATCGGTATGTGGCGCTGGAGGGCCAGGCCGACGATCTGCTCGGCCGTGGTGACCTCGATGGGTGCGACGGCGTCGGGATCACGTATCGCCTGCGAAGTGATCCAGTTCTGGCAATAGCCGCACTGATAGTCGCATCCCAGCATTCCGAAGCTCAGGGCATTCGAGCCCGGGAGGACGTGAAAAAATGGTTTCTTTTCAACAGGATCAACCGCCAGACCGCCGACATAGCCGAAGGGGACCTTGAGAATTCCCCCCTCGTTGAACCGCACTTTGCATATCCCGTCCCTGCCGGGGGGAATCTTACACCTGTGGCCGCAGGCAAAACATCTCACCCAGTCGTTGTCGGCCTTTTCGTAGAGCGAACCTTCACGAACGTGGCCGGACAGCAAAGAGCCTAAAGGCGACACACCGCCCTTGTCCATCGTACCTCCGCGAACGTCTGCTCGTGTGAAGCTGCGAAGCGCCCGGACCTATTGAATGTCCTTCGAGCTGTAAGAAAAGACAGAGTGGGAGGAAAAGCAAGTAAGGAAATAAAGAGAGCTCTCCCGGCATCCCGGCGATCAGCCGGGTCCTCTTTGCCGTGCCGCCCGCCATGCAACGGGCGCCGTACACAACGACGCGGCGGCAAACACCAGTGCATCGGTGTGGATGCTCTCGTTCGCCGCAAGAGCCGCAATCCCGGCCAGAAAGCACAGGGCGGGGAGGCAGGTCATGGCGATAAGGCCTTTGGGAGAGAGGGGAATCCGGAAGGGTCGTTCCCCACCCGGTTGCCGGCGACGGAGGGTGACGAGCGCGAAGAATTCCAGGAAGAGGGCGCATCCGTAGAGAACGACGTCGATGATGAGAAGATCTTCGAAGTGCCAGAGGACCATGCCGCTCACGACGCTCGCGCAGGCAATAATAGAGACATACGGGGTCCCGCGACGCCTGTCGACCTTCCTGAAAAAGGAGGGGAGGCAGCCGTCATCCGACATTGCTTTCGGGAGGCGCGACACGGAGAGGAGGTTTGCGACGAACAGGCCGAGTGCACTTGCCATCCCCCCCGCTGCGAGAAGCCCCGCCATCGATCTACCGCCGATTTGAACACCGAGCGAGGGAAACCCTTCCCTTTCAAGTGTGGCGGGATCCATTTCCGTCTGCATGGCCGCGAGAATCGACAGTGCATATGTTCCAAGAATCAATCCGAACGCCCAGGCGATCGACACGAGATACGATCGGACAGGTCGATCGACTTCTCCCGCGAATGTCGAGGAGTTATCCCAGCCCAGGTAATTCCACATGACGACAAACAATCCCATCCCGACGGCTGAAATCGCCGGTGAGCCGTGTCCGGCCATCATTCCGGCCGGATGAACGGACAGGCCGTTCCTGAACGCAACGACGAACAGGAGGACGAACGGAAACATGACGGCGGAACCGAACGCAACGGAACTCCGTCCCACGGGGAGTATGCCGAGCAGGTTGAGACCCGCGCAAAGCCAGACGATGGCAAGGCACACGGGGTAGCGGATGGCCGAAACCTCCGGAAAAAAGAACGTGGTGTATTCAACAAACAGGACCGGATAGATGGCGAGATCGACGAACATGTAGAGCCAGGTCCACCAGCCCTCGAAAAAACCCCACATGGGCCCGAGCCCGGTTTTCACCCACTGGTAATATCCCCCGTTACGGGGCATCATGCCGTTCAGTTCCAGGACCATCAGGATCACGGGAACGGCCCAGAGAAGCGGGGTGATCAGAACAAGAAGGAGGGCGTTCTGCGCTCCGACGAGATTGATCACGGGTTCCAGACCATAGGGCCCGCCGGAGACGCTGAAAAAAATAACAGCCGTCAGGGCGGCGGGACGGAGATACCTGCGCCGGGCCTGGACTGTCGCGTTGACGGGTGGGTCCACTCCGCCGGGTTCCTCGGACTATTTTCGCTTGATGGGTCTTGGTCGGGCGAGTTTCTTCAGGTCAGCCGGCATGGGGAACAGCCTTGCGAGCGAAGTCAGCTTCGTCCTGCCGTCCACAGTCGTGAGAATGATCTCCATCGCGGGGTTGAATTCTGAAAGGACCTGCCTGCAGGCGCCGCAGGGGGGGAGGAAATCGGGGTCATCCGAAGCAATGGCGATTGCCCGGAGACGTGTTTTCCCTTTTGACGCGGCCTGGAAGACGGCGTTCCGTTCCGCGCAAATCGTCAGGGAATAGGAACTGTTTTCAACATTGCACCCCTCTATGATCGTACCGTCATCCGCGAGGATTGCCGCTCCGACGCGGAACCGCGAGTACGGTGCATACGCGCGGGCCTTCGCCTGTACCGCCCGGGCGACGAGTGTCTTGCGCTGAGATGCTGTGGCCACGGAGTGAATCCTCCCGGGAAGAATCTACCGAGACGGGGGATGACTTGCAAGCATGCAGGAAGGGGTCTGGTGCCTACAGGAGTTCCTTGAGCTTCTCATATCCCGAGCGGCTCACCGGCAATTTCGTCCCGTCGTTCAGCACGACGATCCGGCTCTCTTTGGCGTATGTTTCCAGTCGGACGAGCCGTTCGATGTTGATGATATGTGAGCGGTGGATCCGGACAAACCGTTTCGCATCCAGCGCCGTCTCCAGTTCTGCGAGACGTTCGAGTTTCAGATACTTCTTTCCCCCGGAATGAATCGAGACGTAGTCATCCTGTGCCTCTATATAATCCACCATCGGGGCGGGGATCACATGGACCCGGCTCCCGTCCCGTACAAGGATACGCTCAAGCGGGGGATTGAGCGAACGGGTGGTCCGTATCAGATTGCTGATGGCGTCCGGCGGTCCGTCACCGCCCGGGGCGGTCCCCCGCAGGAGGGCTTTCTCGAAACGGTCCCGGCTGAACGGCTTAAGAAGATAGTCGATGGCGTTGACCTCAAACGCCTTGATCGCATAGGAATCATAGGCAGTGACAAAAATGACCCTTGGTTTGACATCCAGAAGGTCAAGCACTTCAAAACCATTGAGCTTCGGCATCTGAATGTCCAGGAACACCAGGTCGGGCTTCAATTCGGCGATGGCTTTCACCGCGTCGAAGCCGTTGGAGCATTCCGCGACGACCTCAACATCCGGGTAGGGCGCAAGGAACTCCCGCACGATCCCCCGGGCGAGATCTTCGTCGTCGACGATGATGGCACGCATGTTCGAGTTTCCCAACCTCATGAATGGATCGGAAGTGTGAGCAGGGCGACGAAGTCTCCTCCGGTCTCCTGAATATCCAGGCTCCCTCCGCTGCCGTACATTCGCTCGAGCCTCTGGCGGACGATGTGGAGTCCCTTTCCCGTGCCGCGGGGATTGATCCGCTGGGGATCCACGGGATTTCTGATCGTGATGCGGAGCGATGCCCCGTGCATCTCGGTGCGGAGCAGGAGAAGCCCCCCTTCGGGAAGCCCGGCGATGCCGTGGTTCACAGCGTTCTCGACGAGGGGCTGCAACAGCAGCGGAGGCACCTGGGCTGACAGCGTTCCCTCAGCGATCTCGGTCTTCACCGTGAGACGGTTGCCGAACCTGACCTTTTCGATGTCCAGGAAACGCAGCACGAGCCCGATTTCCTGCTCGAGCCTGATCACGTCCAGGGCTCCGTAGTTCATGCTCAAGCGCAGGAAATCGGCCAGCATGAGAGTCATCGTTCGCGCCGCGGCCGAATCGGTGCTGGTGAGCGCGCTGATTGAATTCAAGCTGTTGAACAGGAAATGCGGATCAATCTGCGCGCGCAGCGCCCGTAATTCGGCGTCACGCGCAAGGACCCGGAGTTCGAGCGCATTACGCTCAGTGCGGCGCCCCGATTCAAGCGACTCGATCAGATAATGAACGGCGGCGGCGATCAGGAAGAGTCCGACACCGAACGATGCAAGAAGAGGGAGTGAATCCTGGTACCTCTCCCGGGGAGCGAGGCCCGGTTCCATCCATTCGAGCCCTGATGCCCAGGCGAAGCATGCAAGAAACCAGAGAGCGCTCGAGAGCAGCGCGGCAAAGAAAAGGGATGAGAGTGTTTTCGCCAGGTTCGTCCCCTGGAGCGGGAAAGCACGGCAGACATACCAGGCGGAGAGAGACATGAAGGCATAGACGACCATCGCGGGCAAAGAAAAACAGACCGCGCCGGTCCATGATGCCTTCGCGGTCGTTGCCAGGAGCGCTGCGAGCATCAGACCGGGGGCAAGCCATGCGAGAAGATACAGCGCGAGTGTGCGGCGGTCCCTAAGGATTGGATGCATGACCGGGTCGCGATACCCGGGACCGGAGGCGTCCCGGGGGATCTCTACGCGGGCACATCACTAGTTCGTCACCTCGACACCTCCCATGATGGCCGTCCCCTTCACGATAAAGCGCTTCGAGGAGGGGTCATTCGGCTTCACAGACTTGTCGTCAAATCCTCCCATGAAGGGGACCCCCTGTACAATGACGTTCCACGTCGGAGGGACCTTGATTTTGATGCCTCCCCACATCGCGAACGTGCTGATAACTGCTTCCTCTCCCTGGATCGAAGCCTGCCGCAGGTCGATTTCGCACCCTCCCATGATGGCGCTCAACTCGCCTCCGCGGAAATCCTGGGAATTATTCGATTGCTGCACCCCTCCCAGCACCGCGAATGCACTGATGACCGAATACGAGTCCGGAGTTGTGCGATCCCCGCCGAGGAACTTCCCCCGTGCGGTCCCGCCCAGCAGCATACTGACCCCGATCAGGACGAGGAGGAGCGGCCAGAGTTCGTGAAACCCGATGGATGTGACCCCGAGCGCACGAACGAGGAGTACCGCTCCGATCAGAAGGATCACCGCTCCCACAAATCGTCCACCCCCGTGGGGAGAGTGCAGGATGCGGACCGCCCCGAAGACAACAAGAATCAAAGGCCAGAACCGGAGATACAACCTTGCGTCCAGCACGTCGAGGTTGTCGAGCAGGAGAAATACGCCGATCAGGACGGCGGCGGCGCCCATGATTGCCTGCCCGCTGACGTAGAAAAGCGATTTACGCTCCATGGAGGTGCTCCTTTTCTTGATTCAATGTCGGAAGTGCGGGAAGACTCTTCCATAGCATCGACAGGCCGAGGGCGATGAAGACCGCGGGCCAGGTGTCGCTGAATGTCAATCCGCCGATATTCAGGATCGAGACTGTCAACCAGAGCCCCAGCAACAGGAGCCAGAGCCCCACCCCCTGTTCGCGGCGCGACGTCGCGTCCTTGATTCTGACGATTCCCAGGCCGACAAGGATCAGAGGCCAGAATCGCCAGACGGACCCGATGTCGACCAGATCGAGATTCTCAAGCAACAGGGCTCCGCCGGCAAGGACGAGGAACGAGCCTATGAGCAGGTGTGCGGTGAACGGTTTTCGGACTTCCATGGGTAATCCTCCGCTGTGTGTGTCCCCCTTACGAACATACGTGGTTTGCCCCCTCCGGGTGACAGCCCGATCGGTGAGCGGAGGGTTTGCCTCGGTGGATGGGGGGGGGAGAGCGCCGATCCCTGTTGAAAAGTCAGTGCGCCTCTTCGCGGAACTTCCATCCGGAAGAGGTGAAACCTATCGACCCATCACGACGTACACCTGAGGCGGAGGCACCGCATGACAAAATTCATCCTCTGGCTGATTCTTCTGGTCGTCTGCTGGCCGCTGGCGCTGCTGGCGTTGATCCTGTATCCGATCGTCTGGCTCCTGTCGATACCGTTCAGGGTGCTGGGGATCACGGTGGACGCCGTGTTCGAACTCTTCAGGGTCCTTATCACGTTACCGGCGAGAATCCTCGGCGGGGGCCAGCGCACGCGGACCTGAACCGGGACGATCTTCCTAATTTGTCCCCCCCAGCTTTTTTCGGATCTTCTCGGCGCCCGCCTTTGCCGCCGCCGCAGATCGATCATCTCCGTCGTTGGCAATTTTCTCAAGAGTCGGCAGCGACTCCGCTTCGCCGAGATCACCGAGAAGGCGTATGGCAAATGAGCGGACGAACGATTGTTTCTCGCCGGCAACCGACTCGAGCAGGTGAAGAACATCCTTCCTCCCCTTTCCGTAACGGCTCAGGATGCCGAGCGCGGCAAATCGCATCTCCGGCGGCTCACCGTTCCGCCCCTTGACGAGGGAGAGGTCCACGGCCCGGAGGGTGTCGACGGTTCCCAGAGAGCGGAGAGCTGATACGGAGATGGAATTCCGGTGCGATGGCACGTCGATGTATGAAAGGAGGAGCCCCAGGGCATTTGCCGAATCGGCCCTGGCAATGGAACGAAGCGCCGCCGCGACTACCCTGTAGCTTGAATCCTTCAGGGCTGCGTGGAGGGTTGCCAGGACCGCGTCCCCCGGGTATCTCCTGAGCCCGGAAATGGCGGCAACCCGTACGTCCGGCTTTCTGTCTGCGGCGGCCGAGATGAGGGCCCGTACGATCTCCGACTTCTGCGCGGTGTCGGGGGAGTCCATTTTTTCAAACGCCTGCACGGCTTCCCGCCGGACGGCCCAGAAGGAGTCAGCCCGGGCGATCCGGGCAAAGGAAGGAATAAACGCAGTGGCGTTCTGCATTCCGGAAAGCTCCTGGACGGCGAGCAGCCGGTCGACGGGATTGGACGCATGCTCTGCCTGGTACGTCCAATCATCGTTGGATCTGGACCACTTCATTTCCTTGAGCAGCCAGTTTCCCCTGTCGAAGATCACAAGACGGGGCTTTGCCGCTGCAGGAAGCGTCAAGGTCGTGTCCCGTGTGAGGATATTGAATTGCCGGGTTGTGCGCCCCTCCGGCATGGTGAGTTCGATGTCGACAGGTGTTCGGAATATGCCCGTCAGGCTGTCGGTCTTCTGGATCTGGCGGACATGGAGAAATAGCGCTTTTGCGCTGTCGCTCCAGTCATAGGAAAGATCAAACACCGGGTACCCTGCTTTGTATACCCATTCGTCAAAAAACCAGAACAGGTTCTGTCCGGTCGCTTCCTCGATGGCAACCTTCAGATCGTTGGTCTCAACGGCAGTATGCTGGTACTTAACGATGTAGTGATGCATGGCCTTCCAGAAGAGCCTGTCGCCCAGCACGAAACGGAGCATATGAAGCACTGAAGCCCCCCGGGGGTAGACGTTTTCCCCGTACGACCCGACGCTCACGATGGGCTTGCGCCCGGAGTGCTTGTCGGAGCTGATGCCGGCCCGTTGGGCGTTGAACATCGTGTAATCGAACTCATCCCGCCCCAGCGCGTGCTCGTGCCACAGCGGATCGAAATAACTCGCAAAGCTTTCATTCAGCCAGAGATGACGCCAGTCCTTGCATGTCAGCGCATCCCCCCACCACTGGTGGGCAAGCTCGTGAGCGATGAGGCTTGTCGGGGATTCATCAATGCGCGCTCTCGCATCGTAGACGGTCGCATCGTCCGCAAGTGACGTGGCGCTGATGTTCTCCATGCCGCCCTCGACAAAATCCCGGATGAGGACCTGGGCGTACTTCGCCCAGGGATATTTGTAGCCAATCCTGTCACCAAACCACGTCACCATGTCGGGGGTCGATGCAAAACAGATCTTCGCATCGGCCACCTGTCCCGGATACACATAGTACTCAAGGGGGATATCGCCCGCCCTGTCCTTCAGAATCGTATAATTGCCGGCGGCGAGACTGATGAGGTATGAGGCGTGGGGGATGTCCTGTCTCCAGTGGAAAGTCTTCGTCTTCCTCACTCTGTCCTCCTTCACGTCCAGCAACCGCCCGTTGGAAACTGCCACATACGAGCTCCGCACCGTGGCAATCATCTCGCTGGTAGCCATGTCATTCGGAAAATCGTAACACGGGAACCAGAAATGATTGTCCATATCTTCCCCCTGTGACCAGATCTGCCACGGCCGGTCCGGGTAGGACGAGTCTGGCTGAACGAAGTACAGCCCGCGCCCCGGACTGCATGTGTACTCCACCGAGAGAGTCAGCGTATCATCCAGCCCGTACGGTCTGTCCAGCGTGACGGCGAGTTTCTTCGGCCGCACCTCAAATCCGAGCGGCTTCGTTCCGATACTCACGCTCCGGACGTTCAGTTTTTCCGCATCAAAGGTGAGGCCGGAGAGGTCGGGGAGGAGCGGGACAAGCGTCGTCGTTGTTCTGCCGCTCACGGACCTGGCGGCTTCATCGAATGAGACTTCGATCCTGTAATGAATCACGTGATAGTCCCGGCTGGGTCCTTCACCGTCGTCGCGCACCTGGAACACCGATTGGCAGAAGCCATACAACGGTAGGCACACCAGGATGCTGAGCAGAACGAGTGACTTCATTGCTTCTCCTGTGAGTGGAGTTGGATTTACGTAACGACTGAAATGAGTGAGCGAAGGACATTCATGTTCTCAATGTCTTCGTGCATGTCATCGCTCTTCTCGGTCTCGAGAATCTTCGGGACGTTTGCCAGACGAGGATCGTTCATGAGCGCGCGGAACCCCGTAAGACCGATCTTCCCTTTGCCGATATGATCGTGCCGGTCGACTCTGGAGCCCAGAGCCTTCCGGGAATCGTTGACGTGAATTGCCGCCAGGCGCCGGAGTCCGACGACATCGTCAAACGCCCCGATCGTCTCGTCCCAGCCCCCCGTGGTGCTGATATCATACCCCGCCGCAAACACGTGGCATGTGTCAAAACAGACTGCCATCCGGTCTTTTTTATCGACCTGATCGATGATCCCGCTGAGTTGTTCAAACCGGTAGCCGATCGAGCTTCCCTGTCCCGCCGTCGTCTCCAGAATGCTGAGAGTCCGGTACTTCGGGGTCTGCGCATGTGTTACGTTGAGTGATTCTGCAATCCGCCTGATGCCGTCCCCTTCGCCGGCCCCGACATGGGAACCGGGATGGACGATCAACCCTGAAATCCCGAGGGCTTCGCAGCGGCCCAGTTCGTCCTGGAGAGCGGCGCGGGATCTCCTGAGAACGTCCCGGTCGACGGCACAGAGGTTGATGAGGTAGGTGCAGTGGGCGAAGACAGGACCGACGGGTGAGCGGGCGGCAGCCAGCAGGTACTGTTCAACGTCCCCGGGAGAGTACGGCCGTGAGTCCCACCTGTTGTTGTTCTTTGTG
>PMDK01000296.1 GCA_003154425.1 Ignavibacteriota bacterium | reverse complement strand
GGGACATCGAAGAGGCTTCGCGTGCACTCGATTCGCTCCCCCTTGTGCACAATGGTCTGATTTCGTTCGATCTGATCCCCCTGGCACCTTATCCGGGGTTCGAACGCCTCTTCCGCCCGCCCCCCCCTTCCATCTGACGGGTATTTCGTCACGTGACTGTGCGGTTCGTCCCTGAGGTGAGGCTGAAAGACAAGAAGGAAACCGAGCTCGATGCCGCGCGCAGCTACGCCGGCCGGATCCGCCGGCTCTGACCCCCGGGGGCGCGTCCGGGGCCAATCGGCCCTATCGCATGAGGATAAGCTCCCGGGCCTTCACGTAGTTCCCCACCTGGGACGCGGCGAACGAATGAATGGATGAGTACCGTTGAGAAATATCCATGGTCCGGCCTTGCTTTACGAGCATCGTACCACGTTATTAAAGAACGCTTCTTTGCGACCCCGCTCCTGGTCCAACAGAGTATCGGCGCGAATATGAAAAGCCTCCGCAACGCCCCGAAAAACAGGAATGTCTTCTTCGTGGGTCTCCTGAGCTTTTTCGGCGGCATCAGCCAGGACATCTTCTCCCCCATCCTCCCGATTTACCTGACGACGGTACTCGGCTTCGACAAGACCTTCGTCGGAATCGCCGAGGGGATTGTCTCCGCGAGCGTCAATGTCTTCAAAGTCGTATCGGGGTTCCTCTCCGACAGGTTCAAGAAGCAAAAGCCGATCATATTCCTGGGATATTTCCTGTCGATGGTGGGCCGGCCGCTCCTCGTCTTCTTTACGTCTCCTGTTTCCATTGTCGGATTGCGATTGCTGGACGGCGCGGGCAAGGGCCTGAAAGACCCGCCGAAAGACGTCCTGATCGCCGGCTCTGCCGCAAAAGATGTTCGTGGGAAGAGTTTCGGCATTGCGCGGATGCTCGACACCATGGGCTCGGTTGCCGGACCGCTCCTTCTCTTCGGGCTCCTGTATCTGTTCAAGGACAGCGGCACGTTGTACCATTATATCCTGCTCTTCACCGCCGTTCCGCTCATCATCACGCTTTGCGTGCTTGTCATCAAGGTGAGGGAAACGCCCGGGGTTGCCGCGGATGCCGCTCCCGCGGCACACTCACGGGAGAAACTGTCTTCGACGTTCTACGTTTTCCTCACCATCGCTGTCATCTTCAGCCTCGGCAATTCCTCGGACGCCTTTTTGATCCTCCGCGCAAGGAATATCGGCGTGACACTCCTCGACATACCGCTCGTCATCGCCCTTTTCAATCTGGTGTACGCTCTCGCGGCGGTCCCCTTCGGTTCTCTCTCCGACAGGATCGGACGCATTCCCACCATGCTCATCGGGTGGTCAGCATTCGTTCTTGTCTATCTGGGGTTCGGGCTCGCTTCGAGCCCGTATATGATCTGGTTTCTCTATGCTTTCTACGGGATCTATTACGCCACGNNTTCTTTTTCGGTGCCGCCATGGCCGCCCTGGCGGCGATCCTCCTGCTCCTCTTCTCGAAGCGGCTCGGTACCTTCTCCCGCCACGGACACGGTAAAGGGTGATGAAGGAGATGGAGTACTACTGTCGGGGGATTTCCTCTTTCTTTAAGGGATAGGCCGGAAGGAGAGTTGTTTGATGGTTTGAATATCGTACGTTAACTTTCGCCTGGCGCACCGGACTCTTTAATCTCGAATTGCGCAACTCAACGGGACATTATGACTGCAAAAGGATTTCGCAAAATAGCGCTGAGTCTCCCTGGGGTGACGGAGGCTTCTCATATGCATCACCCGGATTTTAGGGTGTCCGGAAAGATCTTCGCCACACTCGGGTACCCGGATAAATCCTGGGGAATGGTCAGGCTTGCGCCGGGGCGACAGGCGGTATTTGTGGCTGCTGAACCTGAAGTCTTCGCGCCTCTCAAGGGTGCCTGGGGCCGTCGGGGTGCCACAAATGTCAATCTTCGCGCCGTAAGGAGCGAATCGCTTCGCGCGGCGCTCGAAGCGGCGTGGGCCGACGCTGCGCGGCGCGTGAATCCTTCTCTTTATCGCCGCAGTGCCGCTTTCGAAAAGAGATAGTCTGGGATCTGCGCATCAAGTTTCAGAGAATCGACGTAAAATTCCGTCCCCTCCCCCTCTTTGAGCACATCCTTGTAAAGAAGTGATTTTGCGAGCCAGTGGTTCTGGACGCGCATGACCTCACGCACGTCCGCGGTCTTCAAAAGCCTGCCGCTTTTCGCATAGAGGTTCTCCCTGAGAGCCAGATACCGCTCCTTGTCCACCCATATCTGGCGGTGGTCGTACGCGATATCCTCTTTCTTCGATTTCAGATCGAGGACCCAGCAGTCCCTGCCTCTGAGCAATTCCTGCGATGCGACCGTCGCCGAATAGAGGTTGGGCAGGTGCGGGTCCTCCATCATGTCCTCGTAGGAAAGGTCCGAGCCCATGAGCGACTGTCGGAGCATGTGGCCGGAAATCATGATCGTCCGGTCGGTGGAGGGAGAAAACTCCCAGAGCATATCGGTGAGTTTCAGCATCTTCGTTCCCTTTTCACGGGCCGGGGCGAGAAACTCCGTGTACGATTCACTCGTGCCCCGCTGCCAGGACTTCGATTCCACCGTCCTGGTTTCACGCCGCCCGTGTATCACCATGCGCGAGAGGACGATCTTCTTCTCCGAGAACATGTTCTGATCGACTTTTCGAAGGAGTTCGTCCCCTGATGGCCCCTGCAGCCTGAATGGGAGCGCGGACAGGGCGAGAAGCAGCGGGAGTGAACGGATCATGATTCGAGCTCCTTGAATAATTGCGATGTCTGCCGCCTGTATATGCCGATACCGGAAATTGCCGTTCCCAGAAACGTGGCAAGCAGGCCCGGCAGGAACCCTATCACGAAGGTGGTCGGCGTGATGCGGGCACGTATGAGACTGGGGATCATCATCGTGCTTTCCTTCAACACCGACCCGATGTCGAATCCCTTCACCTGGCCGTAATAGGCGACCGCCAGACCGACGAGCGTGCCGAGGACGGAGCCGATGAAACCGATCATAAGCGACTCGGCAAGCAAGGAGACGTAGATATGCGTCTTGTCCTCTCCGACCGCCAGCCGGATGCCGATTTCTCCGTATCGCCGGAGACTCCCCGTCAAACCGGCGTTCCAGAGGACGATAGACATGGCGGCCACAAAAACTCCGATGATAACCCCGGAGAACACTCCGACGTAATCGAGATAATCGGCCAGCCCGCTTTCCGTGCGAAGTGTCCCCATGACGGGGGAAAACGACGCATCTCCTGCGAGCGTGTCTTTCGGTGAAAACGCATGGCGCCGGTTGAAATCCAGAGTCACGGCGTCGCCCCGCTCTTCGTGATACAGATCGTCTGCAAAGAAGCCGAAAATCTCCCCGGCCCCGCGCTGCATATCCAGAGCCTGTTGAACATCCGACAGGTCGGCGATCACCGTGCTCTTGTCCATGGCGACAATGCCGAACCGGACCGTCCCGGCAATGACGAAGTTGGCGACGCTCATGCTGCCGTACATCGTCGAGCTGATCAATGTCGCGGTATCGCCCGGCTGGACCCGGAGCTTCTCCGCCAGATCCTCGCCGATCAGCACCTCCGCGTGATGTGAGGGAACGCGCCCCTTCACGATGGCCTGCCGGATGTTGAGAACTCTCCATTCAGGACTCTCAGGAGCGAGAAGATCAACCCCCAATCCGCTCACGGGGGTCTGCGCCCTTGTTTCCCCCTTCGCGTCCGGAATATCCAGGAGCCCGCCGAATTTGATTCGCGGAGTCCAGAGGAGGTCCGGATACTCAGCCTTCAGTTCCGCCATGAGAGTATCGATTCCCAGCAGCGCCAGATCGTTGGGGATTTGACCGCTCTCCTTTGCGTACGCCCGTGTCATCACCCGCACGTGTCCGGTGCTGAAGTGCGCTGTCGATTGGATCAAGGACGAGATCGAGCCGTTCAGCCAGGCGTGGAGGAAGACGGTCAGGACCACGCCTGACAGCACAGTGAGGAGAGGAAAGAGGGACCGGGTACGATCGCGCAGGAGACCCTTGAACAGGAAAGATATCATGAGAGCCTCCCCCGGAGCGCATCCGCGGGCTTGAGATCGGCGATCTTCCTCGTCGGCAGATAGCTGACGATCGTCGTCACGATACAGACCAGGAGCGTCGTGCCCGCGACGAGCGCGGGGGAGTATGCCGGGAAGAGCTTCTCGCCGATGGCGAACCCGAAGTTGTCGGTCGCGATTGGCAGATCGAAGCCCCTGCCGGCGGCGTACGCGAGCAGGGGGATCCCGTAGATCGCTGCGACCAGCGCAGCAAGGACTCCGTGGAGGGCCCCCTCCATCGTAAACAACTCAATCACCTGGGTCCGTGTCATCCCGAGGGCCATGAGTGTTCCCATCTCCTTCCTCCGGCGCCAGATGGAGAGGACCTGCGTGTCGAAGATCGCCAGCATCGCGAGGAAAAGAAGGAGGAGGTACATTACGCTCCCCTGAACGCTTTTCATCTTCACGAGCGAGCGGAGGTCACGGAGAAGGAATCCGGAATCCTTGAACTCCCATCCGGGTGGATCGGTGACCGGGAGGACGTCCTTCTTCAGTACCACGATCGTCGCCTGGTTCTCCATTCGGGTGAATGCCTGCAGCCGTTCCAGCGGAATCCAGATCTGGTCGTTGTCGACGTCCTGCACGTTGGTTCTGAATACTTCCGCGATTGTCACGTCCCGTGCGTCGAACGTCCCATGAACGTCCCGCCACTGGACTGTCACCACGTCACCCTTCTTCAGGCCTGCACTCTTTGCCATTCTGCTCCCGATCAGACCCGGAATCACGTTTTCGAGGGAGCGGAGTGCGGTGGAAGGGACTGAGAGCACCTTCTGATCGGGATCGATCCCTTTGAGGAGTATCGACCGGAACCGTCCCTGAGGATAGATCGTCGCCGTCCGGATGAGGATGGGGGCCGCTCCTCCCCCGGCCGTCAGCTCCTGCAGCTGCGGCGGAATGGGTGCGTGAGCGTCCTCCAGCGACAGCGGATCGTAAGGATCGTAGGCCTTTTGCCAGTATTGTCCGCCCCCGTACTGGGCTTCCACGGTCGCGCGCTCCACCTGATCGTTCAATCCGTCATACACGCCTTGCAGGAAAATGATTGCCACGAACGAGAAGGAGAGCGCCAGGACGCTGAGCCAGGTCCTGAGGCCTGCGCTCAGGATGTTTCTAAGGGCGAGTTTAGGTATAAGCACGGTGTGCCTCACCCGGCAGTGGTTTTTTCAACGGTTTCGTCTTTGGCGATTTTCCCGTCGACGAGCGTGATTTTACGCTTCAGATAGCCGATCACCTTTTCGTCGTGGGTGGCAAAAATAAACGTCGTCTTGAGGTCTTCGTTCAACTGCGCCATCGTTTTCATGATATGGTGGGAATTCGCCGCATCGAGATTCGCGGTCGGCTCATCGGCCAGTACGATTTCCGGCTGCTTGACGATCGCCCGTGCGATCGCGACACGCTGGCTTTGCCCGCCCGAGAGCTGGGCCGGCCTGGAATCGGCGCGATCGGCGAGGCCGACCCATTCGAGCGCGTCCCCGACAAGCTGCTTGCGCCGGGAGGACTCCATTCCCTGCAGGAGCAGGGGAAACTCGACGTTCTCGTACACCGTGTACACCGGGAGCAGATTGAATGTCTGAAAGATGAAGCCGATGTGACGATTGCGCAGACCCGCGGACTCTTTGTGTGAAAGAGACTCGATTCTTCGACCCAGCACCTCGGCGCTCCCGCTGGTCGGCACATCGAGGGACCCGATGATGTTGAGGAGGGTCGTCTTGCCTGAACCGCTCGGGCCGACGAAACCGACGAATTCGCCTCGTGCCACGGACAGAGTGATCCGGTCCAGCGCCTTCAGGTCCGTGAGACCAAGAGAGTAGATTTTGTCGAGGTCGTGTGTCCTTATCAGGACCGAATTTTCCATGTACGGTTCCGCTGTTAGTTCACAGTGATCAGAAAAGGCTCCCGGAGGAACCCCTCTCTCCGCTCAGTGATTGAATATGAGCATGAATTGAAATCCGGTCCCTGCAAGGGGATTCGCGCCGGCCTGACTGCGAAAGATCTGGATATTCTCGGGATTCCAGAACCCGAGGAGATAGAAGCTCCAGTTGTCGTACGTCCGCTGCCAGGTAATCAGGCGATACCATTCGTGATTCCTCCAGTCGCGGTAGACGATGACCGATACCTGATCGAGCAGGTCAACCGGGTAGTTCAGTGACAGTGCAGAGAACCCGGCCCCCGCGGCAGCGGCAAAAGGTCCGCTCGGGTTGTCAGACCGGAAATACTCCGTTGCGGCGTACAGACCGTTCCCGACGGGGAATGTATAATCTGCTCCCGCAGTCCCCTGCCGCTGGTATCTCTCCCCGGGAATGTCACTCTCCTGGCGAATCAGTACCGCTTCCAGCCAGACGCCGATGCCGATATCCCACTTCCCGTCGATTCCCAGCCGGTCTTCCGGAACGACGGTGCCCCCCGTGCCATTCGGAATCGATATCAGGGGACTCAGATCCGCCCGCCGGTGGTGAAACGTGACACCGACTTCGCCGGTCCACAAAGGCGATTGGGCCCTTCCCCCGTATTCGAGAGTCTTGTTCTCCGTCGGCGCCAGCTCCCATCCTTTTGTTTCGTTGTTGCCGTAGAGTCCCCATAGCCAGACGTTCGCGTTATCGGGAAAGTAATATCGTGCCAGCAGTCCATAGACTCCGTCGGTGAGCTGGAGCGGATCGCGAGGGTCAAGCCTGTCGAACCACATCAGAGGCCGCAGCAGCAGGGCCGAGCCAAAGTTGATTTTCTGCAGACCGACCCGAGCCTCAAACCTGTCCGTCGAGAGGCGGAGCCACGCGCGGTACAGCCTGGCGTTCCATTCATACCGGGGATGGTCATTTGCTGCAGCGCGGGCTGCCGCGTATGAGTTGAGCGACAGCTCCATATCGGCATTGAACCCGTCGCTCACCTCTTTCTTGATCAGGATGTCCGGAATGTAGCGCAATCCTGTCTGAAAAAGGGGGGAGGCGTCGGGATTCGCCGTAAGCCATCCGGAGGCCTGGCCGTGCAACTCTCCCGTTTGTGACGGGGCCGTTTGCGCGAGGTGCAGCAGCAGAGTGCAGCAAACGGCCCGTCCAATCGAAGCTGACATCGGGTATTCATCCCTGTGAAAATATCCCGGGAGCATCGGTACAATGTGCGACGATCCCGCTGAAAAGGCAATGCTCCCGCTGCAATCCGGATTCTTCAAGAAGAGGTTGCAATTTCCCGTTCATCCCGATATCTTCCGGCAGCCACGTTCCCTGGACGGCATCTCCCTTCTCCGGTCTCTCTGCCGGAGCCGTAGGGGAGGTGCTTTGCCACATGGCAGAACGTATGCGACCTCTCCCGGCAAAGGTCTCCCGTGGCCCCATCGATGGTTTCTCACTACAAAATCCTCAATAAAGTCGGCGAAGGCGGTATGGGCGTTGTCTTCAAGGCTGAAGACACCATGCTCAATCGAACCGTCGCGTTGAAATTCCTCCCCGCGCATCTTGCCGCCACCGAGGCGGACCGTTCCCGGTTCCTTCAGGAGGCTCGTGCTGCCGCAACGCTTAACCATCCCAATGTCTGCATTGTCCATGGGATCGAACGGGAGGGGGATCAGCAGTTCATTGTGATGGAGTATGTGGATGGGGTGAATTTGCGGGAGAGGATCGCCCGCCATGCCGGTGGCACGGGTCTCCCGGTGGGGGAGTGCCTGAGCTACGCGATTCAGACCGCCGAGGCGCTCCAGGAAGCGCATCGGCTGGGGATCGTCCACCGGGACGTCAAATCCGAGAACATCATGATCAATGTCCGGAATCAGGTCAAGGTGATGGATTTCGGACTGGCAAAGCTGAAAGGGTCTTTGCGGCTCACCAGGGGTTCCCGGATGATCGGGACGCTCGGGTACATGGCCCCGGAGCAAATCCTGGGCGGAACGATTGACGCGCGCGCGGATATCTTTTCATTCGGGGTCGTCCTTTATGAGATGCTCACAGGGAGGCTTCCGTTCATGGGGGACCATGACGCGGCCCTCATATACCTGGTGCTCAGCGGAGAACCTCAGCCGATCGGGGATGTCCGCCCTGGACTCCCTCCGGACCTTGTAGCTCTGGTACTTCGCGCATTAAAGAAGGATCCGGTCGAACGCTATCAATCCGCGGCCGAAATGCTCGTCGAATTGCGGAGGATTGCAAAGACTTCAGTGCCGGCGTCCCGGGCATCCTCCTCTGCGGAATCTCCACGGCCGTCCTCGTCGAGCGTTCATCAATTCGCGGGTCTGTTTCGATCCATTGTCCGGCCCACCACCGCTCTCCATAAGGCGATCCTCGTCGCCGCGGTGGCGGTTGCCGCCGCGCTCGTGTGGGTTCTGGCCCCGGCGCGCTCCGTCCTCCTTAAACAATCTGACTTTCTCGTCGTGGCCGACTTCGACAATCGGACTGGTGATTCTGTCTTTAACCACTCGCTGACGGAGGCCCTCAGAGTCAAGCTTCGCGAATCTACACAGTTCAACGTTCTTTCCGCCGATCGGGTCTCGACGGCGCGGGAGCTGCTGCGGGTGCTCCAATCAAGCCCCCTGGATGACCGGACGGCGATCGCCGTTGCGCGGCGCGAAGGGGCCCGCGCCGTTGTGGCGGGGAATGTCACGAGGCTGGGCTCGACGTACGTCCTCACCGCCGCGATAATTGATGCCTCGACAGGAACCACCGTTGACCTTCCTCATGAGGAAGTCCCGAGGATCGAAGATGTCCTCTCCGCAATGGACAGGCTGAGCGGGCGTGTGAGGAAAGGCCTTGGGGAGACCGTCGCGCAGATCTCGAAGGCGAACTCCCCGCTTCCGGAGGCGACAACGTCCTCGCTCGAGGCGCTCGAGCTCTATTCCAGGGCAGATCAGCTTGCGAACGACGGCATGTACAGGGAAGCCGCGCTCCTCAATCAGAAAGCGGTCACGATCGATTCGGAATTCGTGATGGCGATAAGCGAGCTCTCATACGACTACCGGAAGAGCGGCAGCGACAGCCTCGCCGTCGTGTATCACAGCCGCATCCTCCCCCTGATTCACAGGGTGACGGAAAGGGAGCGTTTGGAGATCCTTGCGACCTACTACGGCCCGTCGTTCGAGTTGGATTTTCAGAAGGCGAGCGAGCAGATCCAGCAACTCACGGCGCGATATCCCTACGACGCATATCCCTTCGTCCTGCTCGGGCACCTGTCCATGTTTGCGGGGGAGACGAGGGCTGCCCTGGAAGCGAATGCCAGGGCTGTCTCATTGTACCCGGAAAGCGAAGAGAATTGCAGTCACAATTCAGGGTATGCCCTTGCACTGATCGGGAAGCCTGCAGAGGCGATGGTCTTCCTGCGAAAGGCACAGAGCCTTCGCCCCGGGTACGTCGGCGTTGACATAAGCGTTGCGTTGACTCTGTGGATGCAGGGTGACCTGGATTCCTCGGCGGCCCTCCTCGGGCGTTCATTGGCAACGGCGGAAGCGCACCAGAGGAACCAGATCCGTGTTGTGCTGAGCTCGCTTGAGTATTTCAGGGGGTCTCTCACTTCCGCCCGGAATATATGCCTCGACGGCGTCAGAGATTGTCGCACTCTGGGAAGACCGGGTGATGAGGCGTATTTTCACTTCCTCCTCGGCGAGATCGCCGCCGCGGAGGGAAAAGCGGGAGAGTTCCGTGCGCAGATGGAGAAAGCCTCTGCACTGAGCATTTCACCCTTCTATGATCTCGCCCTGGTCGGCATGAGCTATGGACGGGAGGGGATGCGTCGGGATGCGGAACGAATTCTCGCGCGGCTCGAGAGCGCGAAAAGTCTTGATCCCTGGTTTCTCAGGTATCGCCCTGCATTTCTCGATCTGATCCGGGGAACGATCATGGCGTCGGAAGGACACTATGGAAAGGCACGGCGGCATTTTGAGGCGGTGGTGAAAGTGCAGGCCGGAGACCCCTTTTACCATATGGCACAGCTCGGGATTGCGAATTGCGCTGCAAAGACCTCCGACACCGCCGCGGCGGCTCTTCTGGAGTCCATTCTATCCAGCAGGGGAGAGATCATGTTGGCGTACCTCTCCTCGGTGCGCCGCACGGGTCCCTGGACACGCTGGCTCTGGCCCGACACCGAAGTCGACATCGGGAGGGTCTTCGCTTCGCGCCGCCAGACTCCACAGGCAATCGCGCACATGAATGCCGCGCTGCGGTACTGGAGAAGCGCGGAAGCGTCCGACCGCAGGGCGGCCCGGGCACGAGCGCTCCTTCTGCAGCTGACACACGGGGGATAACTCAGCATCAACTCACACAACATCACGAAAGGGCCAAGACGATGACACCCACCAGATTCTTCGTTCTCCTTCTCCTTGCCTTCGGGGCGGCGATCTTTGTCGTTGGGTGCGGGGGGGGGAAGACGCCTCCTGCCGCGAATCCGCCGCAGCAGGCACAGGGGGGGCCGGCAACAGTGATCACATGCATCCCGGATACGCTCACGGTCCAGGCTGTTGCACATCAGGTGGTGGCAACGGCGACGTGGGCCAAGGGTACGGCGTGCACCACCACCGCGTCGGTTGTCTACGTATCACGTCCGGATACGCCGGGAATCAAGCAGATGTGGACCGCGCTGTTGAAATTCGGCCCCGTGAAATTCGTGAGAACTGCGTCGGACACCGTGGGTCAGGTGATGCAGATGCGGTGAGGTGACCCGGAATCCCGGGGAGCCGGACTCTCGCATGCCGGCCTCAGATGATCGCAGGCCTCCGTTTCGAATTCTTTTTCCGGACTGACGACGGGAGGAGGGAGGGGCAGAGACCCCCTCCCTCGTCGTCCTGACATCAACGACAGCACGCGCTCGTCGTGAGCTGTCGCCTGCAGCTTCGCCGGACACTCATCTCACGAGCAGCATCTTGCGTGTCTGGATGAAGCTCCCCGCGACGAGTCTGTAGAAGTACATGCCGCTGGCAAGACCGGAACCGTCAAACGCCAGCGAGTGGAATCCCGCCGGCAATGTCCCGTTGACGATGGCCGCCACTTCGCGCCCCTGCACGTCATAGACCTTGAGCGTCACCCGGCCCGCCTGCCGGATTTCAAAGCTGATCGTCGTTGAGGGATTGAACGGATTCGGATAATTGGGGTGAAGCTCGTATGCCGTTGCTGCTGCAACCGGTTCCGCAATTCCGTTGACAATCTGAGGCATCCTGACGAGCTCGATTCCGTTTCCGGTCCCCAGATTCCGAGAATACTGCATTTCCGTCATGTTGTTCCAGTGCTCATGGACGCCGATGCTCGGGATCGGCGACCCCGTGCTGTCAGGATCATACATGATCCCCCTGGGCCAGGTTGTCGAGTCGGCCGCCTGGTGGAGGTAATCGTCAACACCGACCTGCTGCACGTATGTCGCGAGGCCGCGTGCGGACGTGAACTCCGAGCGGAGGAAGTCATATCCTACGGATTCGATTGCCACCTCATCGAGAGAGCAAAATATCGACGACATCCAGTCATTGTTGAACGGCGGCATCGCCCATTTCACGGGCATGTCGAGCTCGGCATCCGTTGCCCAGAGCGCGTCCAGAATGAAGACAAGGTTCTTCCCTCCCAGGAGGTGGTGGCTCATCAGGTCCACCTGCACCCGGTAAAGACCGTACCCGTACCTCAGCGAATCGGGTGACGGAGGAGACACGAGCCCGTTGTGGAGGTGTGAAGCGTCGGCGCGCGTCTGGGATCCGAAATGGTTCTTGGCGAATGCGGTCATCCCGGCATATGTGTGGCCTTTGAGCATCGGGATGTCGATCAGATACGCTGCGTCATCGAAGACGGTATACAGATGGTCCGAAACCGTCGGTGCACCTGTGGATGTGTGCAGCACTTTTCCCCGGTCGGAGTAGTGAATGACGGCCGTCTGGCTCGCAATCACCTTTTCCCGTCCGGCCAGCCCGTCATGATCCAGGTAGTGGACATTCGGGAATTCCGGGTGCCAGAGGTCATAACAGTGCTTGTAGATGTGTCTCAGGGGATCGCCCACCAGTATGTTCGCCTGGGAGACCTTTGCCACGTTGACGAGTTGTCGCAGGACCGAAAGCACCACCTGTGGTGAAGTTTCGGAAATGCCATAATAAGAATTCTGCACTTTGGAGAGATCGGTCGCGTTGAAATTCCCGGACCAGCTGCTCGTGGCATTGATCTTGATGAATATCTTTTCGCCTGCCTGATACCCGATATCACCCTTCCCCGCGTTCTTGTTGTGGAAGTGGAACAAACCGTCCCATGCGGCGCTGTCGCTGGTCCGGCCTGTAACGGTCTGAAGGCCGGCGGAGACCATCCTGTCAATTGAGGTCTGATTGCTGTTCTCGCTCAAAAACCAGCCGTGACCGTATCTGTCGGGCACGCAGTTGATGTTTGTCGCCGAGGAGTCATGCACCCAGACGACCCGCCCGGGGAAGATCCCTTTGGCGACGCCGATCGGCTGATCGGCAATGTGCAGTGACGATGCGAACGTCGCGTCCGCCCTCTGAACGTCTCCCGTGAAAATCAACGGGACGGCCACGGCCGCAATAACCATCACTGCCGCCAGCCGGTAGTTCGAGATCTTCAATGATTCCTTTGCCTTCCTCAGGGACAGGAGAGAAATCGCCACTCCCCCTAACTGGAGGAGCACGCCGGACGCCAGCGACATTGCGACGCGCATGCAGGGATACGCCGCCCTTGAAGGCTTCGGGAGGACGCGAACAATCACCCAGATCAATGCAGCGAGGCCGACCACGAGGAAATACGGGTTTGCTCCATTGCGAAACATGTGGCCGGCTCGATCCCCGTGGGGATGGTTCTGATGGGTCTTCATTTCTCTTCTTTTCCCGCCGTATGATTGTTGGACGATGGCAAACAAAAAAGGCGTCCCCTGTTTCCATTCGGGGAAACCGGGATGCCTTCTCAAAGAACTTCTCTCATTATCAATGTAACTCCCGTGGCGTGCAATAACAACAGGCGGGAATGCGCAAATTCTTCACACGGCGGGCATTGCGTTTTTGGGCGTCAATGGGTACGTTGAGGTGGCACGTTCAGCAGATACTCCGCCGTTGTGTCCCGCAGGCCCCGTTCCTCCACCATACCACACAGGGATTCTCCGATGAGACAATTCGCTTGTTTCCTTCTCCTGGTTTCCTCCATGACCGCATTCGGTCAGAAATTCGAGGGGCTCGCCCCCACTCCTCCGATGGGATGGAATAGCTGGAATATGTTTGCCGGGAATATCAACGAACAGTTGATTAAGGGGGTGGCAGAAACCCTTCTTTCAAACGGAATGCAGAAGGCTGGATATACCTATGTCGTGATCGACGATTGCTGGGAATCCATGGCCAGAGACACCGCGGGGAACTTGATTGCCGATCCCGCGAAGTTTCCGGGCGGTATGAAAGCGCTGGGTGACTATCTCCATGCGAAGGGATTCAAGTTTGGCATCCACAATTGCGCGGGGACGCAGACATGTGCCGGATTTCCAGGGGGACGCGGACATGAATTCCAGGATGCGCGGACGTACGCCTCCTGGGGCGTGGACTACCTGAAATACGATTGGTGCAACCACGGGACCGCCAATGCAGAGGAAACGTACAAAACCATGCGGGACGCGTTGCACGCTGCAGGCCGGCCGGTCGTCTTCAGCCTTTGTGAATGGGGAAACAACCAGCCATGGCTGTGGGCGGAGAAAGTCGGCCATCTCTGGCGGACGACGGGGGACATACGCGATTGCTTCGATTGTCAGGGTGTGTATGACATGGGATGGAAGGTCATTCTGGATAAGCAGGTGGGTCTGGAAAAATACGCGGGGCCGGATCATTGGAATGATCCGGACATGCTGGAGGTCGGCAACAAGGGACTGTCACTTGGCGAATCCAGGGCGCATTTCAGTCTCTGGTGCATCCTCGCAGCGCCGCTCATGGCGGGGAACGACGTGAGGAATATGTCGAAGGAAATCCGCGACATCCTGACCGACCCCGATGTCATCGCCATCGATCAGGATCCCCTCGGGAAGCAGGGCTACAGGTTCATCGAGAACCCGGGAAAGGAGATCTGGGTGAAGGAGCTCTCGAACGGCGAATGGGCCGTCTGTGTGCTCAACGGCGGCGACAACGAAATGGAGATACACGTGAACTGGAACAATCTCCCGTTTCTGAAGGGGACGTTTCGCGTGCGGGACATCTGGACCAGGAAAGACATCGGAACGACGAAGGAGGAATTCGTCGGTCAGATTCCGTCACACAACGTGGTCTTGATGAGACTTGCGCCGGTACATTAGCCGCTCAGCGATCAGGAGGAGACATGCCAACGAACAAACATCGGTGGTCCCGCGACGCAATCAACTGCCTGATGGTTTTTGTGCTCGCGCTGCCGCCGGCAATGCTGTCTGCCCAGACAGGCAAAGTGCTTGACGATCTTTCCCTGGACAGCAAGATTCTCAAGGGTGAGCGGAAGTTTGCGGTGTATCTCCCCCCGGACTATGAGACCTCGCAGCGCCGCTATCCTGTCCTGTACCTTCTGCACGGGAGCGGCGACGACCAGACGGGATGGGTGCAGTTTGGAGAAGTGCTGCATATCGCCGATAAGGCGATCAATGAAGGATACGCGACGCCGATGATCATTGTGATGCCCGACGCCAACACAGGGCGCCGCGGCTACTGGAACGACATCAGGGGAGATTGGCGGTATGAGGACTTCTTCTTCGAGGAGTTTGTTCCCTACGTGGAGAAGACCTATCGGATAAAAGGGGAAAAACGTTACCGGGCCGTTTCCGGTCTCTCCATGGGAGGTGAGGGGACGTATCTCTATGCGCTGCATCATCCCGAGTTGTTCTCATCGGCCTGTCCCCTGAGCGCCGGGGCGGGTCCCCTGACGCCGGCCGATACGAAGAACAGCATGACACGGTTCGGCCAGACCGCCGGCGGGAATCCTCCGGACAGTCTCGCAATCGAAGCGTATTACAGAAGCCGCAGTGTACTGTTCCTCGTCGAGAACATGCCTGAGGACCGGAAGAAGGCCGTCCGGTGGTACATTGACTGCGGCGATGACGATGGTCTGATTGTAGGGAACTGCCTTGTGAACAATGCCATGCAGAGGAATGGAATTCCCCATGAATTCCGCGTTCGCGATGGCGGTCACACCTGGACATACTGGCGGTCTGCATTGCCTGAAGTGCTCAAATTCGTCTCCGATGCGTTCCACCAATACTGACTGAACTGTTCTACGCGGGAGTCTTCACCCGCTTCATCTCCGCGTCGACTTCTCTGCCCGTGGCGACGACCAGCTCCGGAAGACCCAGCATGTCCTCCAGGGTCGTTCTGAAATTCACAACACACGCCCGTATCGCGTATTTCCCCTGTACGACGGCGTTGGAGGGATACATTTTCCCCCCCCCCTGGAGGCGCGCAAGTACCGCAGTGTTGAGCTTGTTCAGGTATTCCTCGCCGTCCTCCTCCGCGCCACGGAGGCCTGGGGGGACGTACCTGAACGTGGCGATGCTCAGATTGCATGTCAACGGCTCGATCTCCGGGTGCGACGCGAGCGAGCGGTAGAGCTCCGCCGCGATGGCGCAGTCTTCCCGGATCATCCGTTCGTACTCTCCCCGCCCGGCCTGCCGGAGTGCAAGCCAGACTTTGAGCGCCCTGAACCCGCGCGAGTTTTGGAGTCCGAGCTCATAAAAATTCGTGAGTCCCTCATCGGCATGCTCGTCGAAGCGGTAGTATTCCGGGTGGTAGCTGAAAGTTTCCGGAAGTGCCTTCGGATCACGGACGAGTGCGCAGCCTGCTTCGAGCGGGGCGTACAGCCACTTGTGCGGATCGACGGCCACAGAATCGGCATCCCTGAGTCCCTTCAGGTCGGCGGACGCCTCGGGGAGTGACGCGGCAAACCCGCCGTACGCGCCGTCCACATGAAACCAGAGATTGTGTTCCCGGCATATCGCTCCGATTTCCTGAAGAGGATCGGTCGCGCCCGTGCTCACCGTCCCGGCGGCTCCCACAACCATGAGCGGTATCATTCCTCTTTGCAGGTCCGCGCCGATCTGCTTGCGGAGCACCTCCGCTCCCATCCGCTGCTTCTCATCGGCGGGGATCCAGACTATCGCATCGTGTCCCAGACCAAAAAGGTCCGCCGCCTTGTGGATCCATGTGTGGGTTTCGCTTGAGCAGTAGACCCTCAGCCGGCCCGGCCTCTCTTCTCCCATCCCTTCTTTGCGGACATCCCAGGGGATTTTTGCTTTTCGCGCGGCCAGGAAGCAGACGAAATTGGCCATGTTCCCGCCGCTGACGAGTATCCCTCCGCAGGAGGCGGGGTACCCTATCATCTCCGCGATCCACCGGACGGTCTGGCGCTCGATCTCCGTCGCGACAGGCGACAGATCGAATGCCCCGACGTTGGGATTCACTGCGGATGCAAGGAAGTCGCCGAGGACCCCGATGGGTGCGGCGGAAGACGTGATGTACCCCCAGAACCTGGGATGCCCGTTGAAGAGGGAATGATCGAACAGGAGCGTCGACGCCTGGCTGAGCAGCTCTTCGGCCGGCGTCCCCTTTTCGGGGAGCGGAGTGCTCTTCAGCAGCGACCGGATCTGACCGGGTCGTTCGGCGCGTGTAACCGGGTTCGACCGGTCCTGTATCCACGTGAGAAACTCCGCTATCCGATCGACAAGCGAATGTCCGATTCGCCGGAATTCATCGGGACTCATGTCAAGCGCCGCATGGCGGCGGGGAATATTGGTCATCGGGTCTCCTCTCCTGGGGTCGGATAATGTAGGTTCGGGGCCTCAGAAAAACAAGCCGGAACACGTTCCCAGGAGCTTGTTGCGACGGCAACCGCCGGTGCTAACCCGGCAGGCAGCGGGATCCGTCCATGAGAGAGAGCGGCGGACATCAATGATGACGTGGCGGTCACGCGGGGGGGGCGCTCCGGTGCATAGATGCGGAGGGGTGATTCAGGCGGCCGTGATCTGTCGCCATCGCCCGCCAAGTGCCAGCATGAACAGCACGGCCGCCGCGACGGCGAACACGACGGGTGTGCCCGCAGAAACCGCCCGATCCGTCGTGGCCAGGAAGTCGATCGATGGCGTGTGATGGGCAGGGCCGATGTACCAGAATGCCACGTAGAACGCCTCGAACGTCTTGCTCGTCCCGCTCCAGACCCCGAGAGCGATCGCCAGTGAGGGGATGAAGACAGCTCCGGCGATGACGGCCAGAAATCCCGCCGTCTCTCCGCTCATTGCCAGCCTCAGGAGTATTCCCGAAGCGAATATCAGTGCGACGACGAATCCCGCCCCCCATGTTGCCGGAAGCTGCCGGGCGAGGGGCCGGGGGGCGGAGAAGAGAATGCTCCCGGTGCGGAAGCGTTTCTCCCTGGTCCCCATCCCCGACCATAAGAGCACGGGCCAGATCCAGAGGAATAGAAGGAGGTCTTGGCGGGCGGATGTCAGGTCCGCTGTCAGCGAGGCGATCCAGAGACCCAGGGCAACGGCGTACCACCACCAGGAAAGCCCCTGAAGCATCAGGCGCAGCTCGGCAACGAGTATTCGTCCGGACGCAAACCTGTGAAACAGCGCCTCGAACGGCAGCAGGATCCAGCCCGGGATCCTCTGGAGCGGCGATCCGGCAATCCTGTCCAGGAATTTCCTGAGACGTCCGGCGCGGCTTCCGCCCGACTTCGACGCGAAACGGTCGAAGAGCGCCGCGCCGATGAGCGAAAGGGCGAACCCGTAGACAACGGGGAAAGCCCGTGAACCGAGACTTTCCGCCGTCCACGGCAATCCGCCCCACACCATGGGCTTTGAATCCTTGAATTCCTTTGCTCCCGCTCCGATCGAGAAATTCCCGTCGTAGTCCGGCTGGACGATGCGCACGTCGGCCTGGATCCTGTCCATCGCGAGCTTCAGACCGAACACGTCCACGGACCTGATACCCGTCTCCATCGGCAGCACGATGAGCGCGGAATAGGCGAAAAAGAACAGGACGTTCCCGAATCCTCCGCGCAGAAGTTTCACGCTCTCAAAAAAGACGGCCGTGCCGGCGACGAAGAACATCGCCGGCAACGCAAGGAACAGGAACGGCGACACAAGGGCGGGAATGTCGAGCCCCCGCCCGCTGAACAGCTGCATGAGAACGGCCGCAATAGCCAGGATTCCGGTGACGATCGCCAGGACCGCGAAGTTGCTCAGGAGTTTCCCCAGCATGTAGAGCATCGTTCTCAGCGGAGTCCCTGCCAGTATCTGCCCCACGCCCGTCTCCCTGTCCCGCTCGATGGCGTTCTTTATGACGTAGAATCCGACGAGGGCGACGAATGTGATTGTGCAGAGTGCCATCACCATCCCGGTCCAGGCCGAGTTCGGCACGGGCTGGCAGTTGCCCATGTGCACCCCGATCGTGCCGTCATTGACGAGGTACCCCAGGTAGAGTGTCGCGGCGATGGTCACCAGGAAGCTGTAAGCGCGCGTCCGCTCGAGAATGTCGGCCTTCATGGTAGCTGCAAGCGTTCTCAGGGTCCTCATGTGGCACCTGCCTTCCTCGTTTCCGAGACGATCTGGAGGTAGGCGTCTTCCAGTGATGGATCCGCGGGTCGTGCCCCCGGGGCGGGAGATTCGGGTGAGATCACCCGGCAGAGGACCCCCTCGCTCCTCCGCAGTGTCCCGCTCACAAGGAAGCGCGACCGGACCGCAACAAGATCGCTGCTCGGCACGATCCACTCCCATACGCGGCCTTGCACCCCGGCAAGGAGCGCTTCCGGCTGCTCATGTGCCACGGATCGACCTCCGACGATGATGGCGATGTCCGTGGCGACGGCCTCGACGTCTGAGACGATGTGCGTGGAGAGTATGACGACTCTTTCTCCCGAGAGATCCGAGAGAAGGTTCCTGAACCGGACGCGCTCCTCGGGATCCAGTCCGGCCGTCGGCTCGTCCACGATCAGCAGTCGCGGGTCGTTCAGGAGCGCCTGAGCGATCCCCACCCGCTGGCGCATCCCGCCCGAAAATCCCCCCAGGCGCTGGCGTCGTTCCCCGTCGAGATTGACGAGAAGGAGCAGTTCGTCGATTCGTCTGCGTGCCGCCGGGGCGTCAAGCCCCTTCGCTGCAGCGATGTAGTCGAGGAACTCGACCGGCGTCAGGTTGGGATACACCCCGAAATCCTGCGGCAGGTACCCGAGCACCCCGCGAAGGCCGTCCGGCGAACGCACGATGTCGGTGCCGTCCCAGGTGACGTTCCCCTCGGTCGGTTTCGAAATTGTCGCCAGTATGCGCATCAGCGTGGTCTTTCCCGCCCCGTTCGGTCCGAGCAGGCCGAGGACCCCGGGGCCGAGCGAAAGGGAAAAATCCCTGAGCCCCCAGACATCCTTGGTGTATCGCTTGCTTACGTGCTCGATAAGAAGGTTCATGGTCTCCCATAGATGTGTCCGTCGAACCGGCGTGCGTGTGAGCGAACGCAGCGACAAGATAATGCGTTTTGACCAAACTCACCACGTTGGTGACAGACGAAAATCCGAAACTCTTCCTCGTGAAATACCGGAGGGCTTCGCCGTGGACGTCGTTTCCCCCGGGGCAACCTTGAATTTGGCCCTCCGGCGAGCTATCTTTGCCCGGGCTGCTCTGGCCCACGTTCTTCCCCCCGGACAACCGCTGGAGTACATCATGAAAAAACATATCGAGCTGCTCGGAATCCTCCATCTCGTGTACAGCGGCCTGGCGTTGTTCATTGGCGCCTTCTGCTTCGTTCTGATGTCAGGCATCGGGTTCCTGACACATGACGCCGTGGCAATGAGCGTACTCGGGACAATCGGCATGATTGTCTGTATCCTGATTACCGTGCTCGCCATCCCCGGCATCATTGCCGGGATCGGGCTTCTCAGGATGAAATCCTGGGCGCGGATTGTCGCGATCATCGTCGGATGCCTGAACCTGCTCCATGTCCCTTTCGGAACGGCACTGGGCGTCTATACGCTGTGGGTGCTCCTGAACGACGAATCGCGGGATTTGCTTTCGTAGCCGGGTCAGTCGGCCGGAGAACCAATCATCACACGGGAGGCGGCACAATGACCCAGCGGGTGATCCTGTTCCTCGTTGTGTGCTCAGGCATGGCACGAGCTAATGATGATGGGCTCTTCAAGAAGCTGCAGGCCCTTCCGGATGTGGTCGATGTGGCCGCGATAAAGACGGACACCATGTTCAGGGCGGGATATGAGCTCCGCGTGCGCCAGCCGCTCGATCACGCGAACCCGGGGGGAGGGACATTCCTTCAGTCCGTCTACGTCGGCCACATTGACGAGGCCAGCCCCGTCCTCTTTGAAACGGAAGGATACTCCGTTCGCGGGGGAGGAAGGCCGAAGGAGCTGGCGACGATCCTCCGGTGTAATCAGATCATCGTGGAGCACCGGTTCTTCGGTACATCAGCGCCGGATTCACTCGTCTGGAAATACCTGACGACGAAGCAGGCTGCGGATGATCACCACCATATCACCACGCTACTCAAAAGGATCTATAAGGGGAAGTGGATCAGCAGCGGAACGAGCAAGGGAGGGCAGACGGCGCTCTTCTACAGGTACTACTACCCCCTCGACGTCGATGCCAGTGTCGCGTATGTCGCTCCGGTCAACCTCTCGCAGGAGGACCCCCGCATCATCAAATTCCTGCGGACGGTCGGCACGCCGGAAGAGAGGGACAGGATCAGGGAGTTTCAGATCGCGTTGCTGAAGAGGGAGAAGGAAATTCTCCCCCTGATGGACGGGATTGCAGAAAAGGGGAATCTGACGTTCTCGATCGGGAAGGCGATGGCGTATGAATACAGCGTCCTGGAATATCCGTGCGCGTTCTGGCAGTACGGAAGTTCCACGGCATCAATACCCCCTCCCGATGCCCCCCCCGATACGATGCTGAGCTGTCTGGACAGGGTCGCGAATCTCTTCTTTTATTCCGACCAGGGGATCAAAGCGTACCAGCCGTTCCAGTACCAGGCGTATACCGAAATAGGATACTACGGCTACGATATCACGGACTTCAGGGGACTGCTGACCGCGGTCAGGGACCCCACGAACGTCATCCTGGCGCCGAAGAACACGGATCTCACGTTCAACCCGGCCACGATGTACAACATCTACACCTGGTTGCGCGACCACGGGAACAATATCATCTATATCTACGGAGAGAAGGACCTCTGGGGCGCGACCGCGATGGAGCTCTCGGGCAAGACCAATGCCATAAAGATCGTGAACCCCGGGGGCTCGCATCGGACGAGAATAGGCAATCTCCCCCCGGAACAACAGAAGATGGTCTACGGAGCGCTGGAAGAGTGGCTGGGGATACACGTCGGCCGGCCCTGAACGTCTTCCCCCCCCCGGTGGAACCCGCGGGGGTGGAATAGCGTTGGTTCTTTCAGTCCCCCTGTAGTGCAGCTCACAGAATTGAGGTATCCATGAAGCGGCATATCGTCCTTGGTTGTTCCCCCGTTTTGCTATCTCTGTTGTTCGCCTCCCTCGTCTGCGCGCAGGGGTTCTACATCGAGAGCACCCGTTCCGGCAGTTCCGACGTTGAGGAAAAGATGTACTACATGCCGAAGATGTTCAAATCCGTCAGCGGGGATCGCCAGGAGATCTCGATACTCCGGTTTGACAGGGAGACGATCTATCATCTCAATCCGGAGAAGAAAACGTACGCCGCCATGACGTTTGCAGAGATGAAAGCCATGGTGGACAATGGAAGGTCGAGAGCGGACGACATGATGGCCAAACGCCTTGCGTCGCTTCCTCCTGATCAGCGGGAGAAAATGCAGGAGAGGATGGCGGCGATGAAAAACCGGCCGTCTTCTTCCGGCGCCACGCATGAGGTCGTTTCGACCGGGGAACACAAGACCATCAACGGATATGCCTGCGACAAATATATCGTGAAGATAAACGGGAAAGAGTCCCAGACCGTCTGGGCATCGAAGCAGGTCCCTGGATATGAGCCCATGAAGCGCGACATGGAGGGGTTCCTCGATCGCATGTCCGGCATCGTGGGGAGGAAAGGGGATCTGGGTGCATGGTTCAAACAGATCGACGGTTTTCCCATCGAGACCGATTCACACGGGAGCGTGAGGACGGTGGCGAAAATCGATCACCGATCCATCCCCGCGTCGGAATTCGAAGTGCCAGCGGGCTACACAAAGGAGAAGAACCGGATGCCGGGTGATCCCGGGTCCGGGGGGGAATGAATCTTTCGTCCAGAGGAGACTCCGGGGTACCCGCTGCGCCGCGGCTTTCCGATCACTTCCCCTCCAGCCGCCTGAGAGTTTCAACCGCATCCTGACTTCCCAGTGCGGCCGCTTTCCTGTAATACCTGCATCCCTCTTCATTGTCTCCGAGGTCAATGCTCAGATCCCCGAGACCGTTATACGGGACGGCGGATTCCGGGATGATCTGCGTCGCCCGATTAAACAGCTCGATCGCCCGGTCTTTCCAGTACCCTGGTTTCCCCCTGCGGATTCTCCACGAACAGTCGTAACCGACCGCACAGTAGGTCGCACCAAGGAGCACCCTCTCCCGCGCATATCGTCTCGTCTTGTCTTCTTTCCTGAGCAATTCCAGAATCCAGTTCCCCTCCTCCTCGATGAGATGCTTCCGATACACCTGCACTGCCCTCGGGATCTGGCCCATCTCCAGATATGCGTCGTGCATTCTCCAGTACATGGACGGTTGCACCTCTGGCGGCAATTCCATTGCCCTGTCAAGCCATTCTACCGCCCTGGCGGTGTCTTTGCGGATTGCGTATGCCTGGCCGAGAAGAAATGCCGCAACGGTGCTTTTCGGCCTTCGCTCGATCGTATTCTGGAATATGGCAATCTCCTGTGAGGACGAAGCGGACTCGGAGGTGTTCACACCTGGCTGGCCGAGAAGGTACAGAAGAACATCGCTCTCCGGCATCCGGTCGTATGCACGCTCGAGCAATTCCCGCGGAAACCACCCATAGTACGCGTAGGGGGCGGTCCCGATTTCGAATGCATCAAGGTACTCGTCGAGCGCATTCGCACTGTCCCCCTCTTCCAGATACAGTCTGGTTTTCAGTAGATGCGCTTCCGCACAGGATGAGTCGATTGCCAGGGCCCTGGAACAAAGGTCCATGGCGATCCCCGGGTGATACATGGAGATCAATTGCAGTCCCGCCCGAACGGTGGGTTTCAGAAAGCCGGGAGCCTGCATCCGGAGAGATGCGAGCCGTCCGAGGAGTCTCCGCTCGGCCTGTTCATCAATGTAGTGCCCGGCAAGCTGGATGTATTCTCCTGCAGTGCTGAGCCCGAGCCGGGAGGCGTTCTCATAACAGGCGAATGCAACGGTGACATTGCCGGTGTCCATGTAGACCTCGCCGAGCGTCAGGTATGCCGAACCGTTCGATGAATCGAACGAAACGGATTTGTTCAGCGCCGTGAGTGCTTCGGCATATCTGTTCCGTCGTAGGAGAGAGCACCCCAGGCCGTAGTACCCCTCTGCAGACGACGGCTCATACACGAGCGACGTGTCGAACTGTGCCGTTGCTTTTTCAAACATCGAATCTCCCGGCGGGCCCCAACCCTGGGCGATGTACAGGCGCCCCATGACTCTGTGTGCCGCGGCATAGTCCGGCCTCAATGCGAGGGCTGTCGCGATATGCGATGCCGCATCTCTGAGCGTGTCGGGGAGACGCCTGGCCGATCCGGGGCCGATCCGGACTCCGGCGTTCTTGACCGTTGCGAGATCGGCGCGCGGTACCCACCAGGCCATGTTCTGGAAACTCCCCTCGCGCAACATAAATCTCTCAAGAAGTGCCTGGCCGAGACGGGTATGGAGGTTTGCGTCATCGGGGGCGGCGGCGAGCGACGTCCTGCACCGGAGGATCACTGAATCGAGCTCGCGCTCCCTGGACGAGGCCGTCCGGAGGTGCGGGGAGACATCTCCGGCACGACCGCACGTCAGAAGCGCCAGGCACGCAGCGGCGAGAAGGCAAGATTCGGGTCTCAGGTGCATTTGTCCGGCCGGTGTAGGGGAGAGCTCATCTGAATCCATGCGCGCCGGGGAATGTACACAGCGCAGACTGTATCAGCAAGGATTTGTGCCGCCGGGAGCGCGTCGTGCAGGTTTTTCTCCTCTTTTCGCCCGCCAGGGGCATGGTGAGCCCCCGCCGGATTCCTTGCAATCGACAACCGTTTGGAGTACATTTTCCCGCTGTCTCATTCCTGTCCTGTCCGGCCTGTCATCACGAGGAGTGGCGCTGAAAGCGCCACGACGAAGAAATCTGAACCACAAAGGTAAAGCATGGACACCCCCGTTCAGGAGCAGATCTATCATCTTGCGGAGTCGAAGCCGCTGGCCATCGTCGTCTACTGCAGTGACTCGCGTTTTCAGCGGGCGTTCAGAGAATTCGTGGGAAACGAGCTGCATCTGAAGGAGGGGGAGTATATCCCCATGGTGCTATCCGGGGGCGTAGCATCGCTCTCGGAGCCGAGTCGGCTTCCGGAGGAGTTCAAATACGTCAAAGACCGGATCCGGTTCTTCCTCGAGCGCTTCGATTCGGTTCACCGGGTCATACTCATCAACCACGAAGACTGCCGCCACTACGAGGCGCTGAAATCATCGCTGGGATCGATATTCCTTCAGCATGTGAAGCACATGACGGAGAGGCAGATCAGGGACCTCTCCAGCGTGGCGAAGACGTTGCTCGGGCTGGGGGCTCCCGGATTGCACATCGAGCTATATTACGCCAGATTGGGCAAAAACGGGGCCACAACTGTCCGGTTCGAGAAAATCTGAGAGGCTTCTTAAACCGCCCGTTGGCCCGCCTGTCTAATTTCTGTATATTACGTCCACAACAACGCCGAACGGGGTGCATCGCACTTCCGTTCCCACCCCCGGTTCATTACTCAGCTCAGGAGGACACTTCACACATGACTCACACGGTGACCAGGATCATCGTACTTCTTTCGCTGGTGTCGGGTTATGCTCTCGCCCAGACACCTCGCGAAAAGGTCGATACCGCGGCTGTTGCGAAAATCAAGGAAGAGGGACTGAAGAACTCTCACGTAATGGAGATCCTCAGCACTCTCTCGGATGTGTACGGTCCCCGGCTGGGATGGTCCCCCGAGTTCAAGAGGGCTGCGGACTGGGCGGGGAAGGAATTGAAAGGCTGGGGTCTCCAGAATGTCCACTACCATCACTGGGCGCCTCTCGGCAGGGGCTGGTCGCTGAAGAATTTCTACGCGATGGTCAAGACGCCGGTCCCCTATCCGGTCATCGCCTATCCCGCGGCTTGGTCTCCGGGTGTGGACGAGACCGAAGCGGACGTCGTTTACCTGGACGTTAAGAAGCCCGAGGATTTTGATGCATACAAAGGGAAGCTGAAAGGGAAGTATGTTCTCCTGAGCGCTCCCGCGGAGGTGAAGCCCCATTTCGAGCCGCTCGCCCTCCGGCTCGCTGACTCTGTTCTCCTGAAGATGGCGAACGCGGACGTGCAGGGTGGACGCAGGGGTGGGCGCCGGGGACTCTTTGGCCGGGTTCCGACGCTCGATTCGATGTTCACGATCATGCGCCAGTTCGCACCCGATATCGATAGCCCCGCGGTGATCATGCGCTGGCAGGAAATGCAGGTGAACCCGCGGAAGCTGGAATTCGCGCAGAACGAAAAGGCCCTTGCGGCTATCACAGAGGGGCGAGGGGATGGAGGAACGCTGCTGGTCCAGTCCGCGACCGTTCCCCAGTCAGCCGACATCCCGTTCAATCAGCGCATTGCGCCTTACGACCAGAAAGCGCCTGAAATCATTCCCCAGGTTGTTTTTGCGTCGGAACACTATAACCGGATCGTGCGCATGCTCCGGATGGGGGAGAAGGTGAGGCTCGACATGAACCTCGAAGTCGCCACGACGAAGGCGGATTCGGGGTTCGACATCATCGGAGAGATTCCCGGCACCGATCTGAAGGATGAGGTCGTCATGATCGGAGCTCACTTCGACAGCTGGCACAGCGGGACCGGCGCGACGGATAACGGCACAGGGACCGCGGCCTGCATGGAGGCGATGCGCATACTCGGGACGGTCATGAAGAGCGCCGGATTGAAGCCGCGGCGGACGATCCGCATCGGTCTGTGGGGGTCGGAGGAGGAGGGACTTATCGGGTCCCGTGAATATGTTTCCGCAGTATTCGGCAGGCGCGAAGGGGACGCCGGCGGAGGGTTCCCGGGCGGGGGAGGAGAGTTGAAGACAACTCCCGAATACGACAAGCTCTCCGTCTACTTCAACCACGACAACGGAAGCGGACGGATCCGGGGCATCTATCTCCAGGGGAACGAGGCCGCGCGCCCGGTATTCCGGAGCTGGTTCACCGCCTACGGGGATCCGACGGCGCAGACGATCACGATCCAGAACACGGGGGGGACAGATCACCAGTCGTTCGACGGCATCGGGCTCCCCGGATTCCAGTTTATCCAGGATCCTCTGGAATACGACAGCCGGACGCACCACTATAATATGGACGTGTTCGAAAGGGCGCAGGAGCCCGACATGAAGCAGGCTGCGACGATCATTGCGGTCTTTGCATACACGGCGGCCAACAGGGACGCGAAATTCCCAAGGAAGCCCATGCCGTCGGGAGGCCAGCGCACCCCTTAATTTTGAAAAACCCGCCGCTCTCTGGCGGGGCTAACAATCGAGCCACTCTGAGGCGTGTCGGCTTTCTTCACGTCGGCCCCGCCCCGACTCAACGCACACACATGGGTCATTGAGTCGGTATCCCGCGGCCGCGTGCCGGAATTCGGTGACACAGATCACAGAAGCGGAAGAAAGGCCTTCCAGGATTTGACATTCGTCCCGCCCGTGCGTATGATTGCACACCACTCTGTTCTGCCATTCATTGCTTGTCCATATCTATCCCGCATTGGGGGACCCTCATGGATCTCAAGGGGCTGATTTTTGGTTACACTCCTGAGCCGTTGCTGAAGATTCGGGGCGAGTTCGGTATCAAGATCGAACGGATGGTGAACAAGATGCCGGTGCATTTCGACGCGCGCGTGAAAGGACACTTTGTCCCGAAAGGTGGGAGGGCGGAATTCGTCGCCGATGAAATCTATGTCGACGGCATGCCGAATATGAACCTCCGGGATCTTTTTCCCCGGCGCCTGAAAGAGGTCCAGAAGTACGCCCTCTCCGTGGAATACCCGAAAGTGCTTGCAAAAAAACTCCGCTGAATCTCTCCTGCTGATCCAATTCCGCCTTCACCCATGAAGAGATCCGCGTTACTCGCACTCGTACTCATCGTTGCGCCGCTCGCCGCCCTGTCCCGCCCGGGGCTGCATACCTTCGTGCTGGGCGAACACGACTTCCTTCTTGACGGGAAGCCGTTTCAGATCATCAGCGGTGAGATGCATCCTGCCCGCATCCCCAGGGAATACTGGCGCCACCGTATCCGGATGACGAAGGCCATGGGATGTAACACGGTTGCGGCCTACATTTTCTGGAATTACCACGAGAGTGAGCCCGGCCAGTTCGACTTCACCACGGAGAACAGGGATGTCGCGCAGTTCATCCGGATCGTTCAGGAGGAAGGTATGTTCGTCCTCCTTCGACCCGGGCCCTACGTCTGCGCCGAATGGGAATTCGGCGGGCTCCCCCCGTACCTCCTCCGCGTACCCGACATCAAGGTCCGGTGCATGGATACGCGCTATATGGATGCGGTCGGGAGATATATCGGTCACCTGGCAGCCCTCCTCAGACCGCTCCTGGTCACCAACGGCGGTCCGGTCCTCATGGTGCAGATTGAAAATGAATACGGGAGCTACGGGAACGACACGACGTATCTTGAAGCGCTCAGGGGCATGTGGCTGAAAGGCGGGGTGGATGTTCCGTTCTACACCGCGGATGGCGCCACGGCATATATGCTCGATGCTGGAAATATCGACGGAGCAGCGATCGGTCTCGATTCGGGTTCGAACGATGGAGACTTCAGGGAAGCAGGAAAGAGAAATCCGCGGGTCCCGGCATTCAGCAGCGAGACGTACCCCGGCTGGTTGACGCACTGGGGGGAGAAATGGGCCCGGCCCGATACGGCGTCCCTGTTGGCCGAGGTGCGGTATCTCCTGTCGAACAGGAAATCGTTCAATCTCTACGTTGTGCACGGCGGGACGAATTTCGGGTTTACCGCGGGGGCGAACTCCGGCGGGAAAGGGTACGAACCGCATGTCACGAGCTATGACTACGATGCGCCGGTCAATGAGCAGGGGAGACCGACGGCGAAGTTCTTCGCGCTCCGGAACCTCATCGCACGATTTGACGGCACGCCGCCTTCTGTGCCTGAGCCCGTCCCCGCGATGGATATCCCTCCGGTCGCAATGAGGGCATATTCCACAATCTGGACCGGTCTCCCTCCGTCTCTTCTTTCGGTCCAGCCGAAACCCTTCGAGGCGTATGGACAGGACTACGGCTTCATGGTCTACCGGACGAGGCTCATCGGCCGCAAGAGCGGCAGCCTCACTGTGACAGATCTGCACGATTATGCGCTGGTTTTCTTGAACGGTCGCTATGTCGGGAAACTGGACCGGCGGGAGGGGGAGAACACGATAAACCTGCCTGAGACGGATCTCCGCCGGCCGGTCCTGGAAATACTCGTCGAGGGGATGGGGCGGATAAACTACGGTCCCTCCCTGATCGACCGGAAGGGGATCACGGAGCGGGTGACGCTGAACGGAATGACGCTGATGAACTGGGAAGTAATCGGCCTGCCGATGAATGAGAAGTACATTGCGGGTCTCAGAAGCGCGCCCGTTGACACTGCGCGGCGCGGGGTGTTCTTCAAAGGGTCATTCGACCTGAATGCCGCTGCCGACACGTATTTCGACATGTCGGGCTACGTGAAGGGCTTCGTCTGGGTGAACGGCCACAACCTGGGACGCTACTGGAATGTCGGCCCTCAAACGCGACTGTACTGCCCGGCTCCGTGGTTGAACAGGGGGCGGAATGAGATCGTTGTTTTCGACCTCCACTGTAACGAGCCGAAGCCTCTCCGGGGGATGAAAACGCTCGAAGAGTAATCCGGATATTCCGCCGGCGTCGAATACATAGCGAAGGAGAGAGTAGATGCGCGTTCTTGCATTCAGTGATCTGCACGGATCGATCGAGGTGGTCGAGCGTGTCCTGACTCTTGAGAAGAGGTTCGACCTGGTGATCCTGGCGGGGGATATCACGACGGGCGGGACACCTTCTGAACTCGAAAAAGCGATCCGGCGGATCGAGGCCTTTCAGAAGCCCGTTCTCGCGGTGGCCGGGAACATGGACCCGCTCTCTCTGGAGCGGAAGCTGGTGCAGCTTGGTGTCTCCATTGATTCCCGCGGCGTGGTGATCGGGGAGGCGGGATTTTTCGGCGTCTCGGCGGCTCCGGCCTCGCCGTTGCACACCCTGAACGAAATCTCGGAGAGAGAAATCATGGCCCGCGCGGAGGCGGGGTGGAAGGGTGTCGCCGCGGCCCACTGGAAGATCTTTGTCCCCCATGCCGCCCCGAAAGGGACTGCACTCGACCGCGCGCGTTCGGGGAAACATGTCGGGAGCAGCGCTGTGCGTGACTTCATCAGGCTGAGGAAACCCGATGCCACAATCTGCGGTCACATACATGAAGCCCGCGGGATCGATAAGATCGCCGGGCTGCCGGTCATCAACTGCGGTCCGGCCGGGAAAGGGTATTATGCCGTGGTCACGATCGAGGATATCATAGAACTCGAGAACCGCTCACTCGTCTAGCCGTCTCCATCACCCCCCGGATCTTCCCCGCGTCGATCGTCAGGAGCGTGTCCGCCGCAAACGCTCCCGGCGGGCTGAACAGGAGCGTGGATGCCGCACAACCGGGGATCGTGAGCAACGCAGAGATAGTTCTTCCCACCATCTCCTCCTTGTTTATTCACCCTCTTGGGAGTATCTTCCACTCAACGGAATACTCCGATGACCCCCAAAGACCGTCTCCTGACAGCGCTTCATAAGGGGAAGCCTGACCGCCTCCCCGCGACAGTTCATCAATGGCAGGGTTTTCACCTGGAAGAATTCATGGGAGGCATGAGCGACCTCGAAGCGTGCAAATATGTCGGCCTGGACGCTCAGATCCAGTATTTCGAGGACATGGCGCAATTCTGGCTCGTGGATGCCGATTTCACGAAGCTCAATACCTCGACGTGGAAGGATGTACCGCGTATCGTCAGCAATGAGCCGGAACGCCGGGTTGTGCATCATACGATATCCACCCCGGAAGGGACTCTCAGCTATAAGACGGCCGGGGACAGGAAGACCACATGGATTACGGAGTACCTGGTCAAGAAGGAGGATGACCTTGACCTCATAAGGAAATACATGCCGGTTCCGCGCCTGAACCTTGCGCCTGTTCAGGAAAAATACGATGAGGTTGGGGACGCGGGAATCCTCCGGGGATTCGTCTGGGGGGATCAGGCCGGTTGCTGGCAACATGCCGCATGTCTCATGGATGTCACCCGCCTGATCGAGGCCACGTTTGACAAGCCCGGATGGGTTCACGAATTTCTCGGAATCCTCCTCGAAAAGAAGCTGCAATTCATCGAGTCGATGAAGGGTGCCAGGTTCGATCTGATTGAGACCGGCGGGGGAGCGGCTTCTTCGACCCTGATTTCCCCGGCCATCCACAGGGAATTCTGTCTCCCGTATGACCGGCGGATGCACGACGCCCTGCACAACGCCGGGTTCACCGTCACCTACCACACGTGCGGCGGCACGCGGGGGATCGAAGAATATATTGTCGCAAATCATACTGACGCATCTGAGACGCTGGCCCCGCCCAGCGTGGGGGGAAACCAGGAGCCGTGGGATCTCAGAATGAAAGTAGGCGATCGTCTGGCGCTCATCGGCGGGATCGATCAGTACAATACGCTCACCCGGGGCTCGAAGGATGCGATCAGGAAGAATGTGCTCGAGCTCTTCGAGAAGGTCGGCCGGGATGGTGCGTACATCTGCTCCGCGTCAGATCATTTCTTCGACACTCCCGTGGAAAACCTGAAGGCCTTCGCGGACGCAGCGAGGCAGTGCGAATATTAGCAATTACGCCTCTAAAGCCCCGATAAGACCCCCCACCCTGTGCACGGATCCCATCCCGGGCCGGCTTTGTACCCCTTGTGCGTTGAGGTGGTGATATTGTCCCCCTGCGTGATGTCGCGGCACAGCTTCGGGTTGGCGTACAGCGCGGGATGAATGAAACCGACCGGCTTCCCCTTTGCCTGGTTCACGCGCGCGATCAGCGCGGCCATAAGCGGAGCCACGGCGCTCGTTCCGCCGATCACAAGCTGTTGTCCGTCGACGAGCACATTATATCCTGTCTCCGGGTCTGCGTCCGCCGCGATATCCGGCACACCTCTCCCCTTGAACCCCGAGCTTGCAGAGGGAGGCACCCCCGCTTTCTTCTGATAGTCGGGGAGAGGGAACACGTCGCTTACGCCTCCCCCGGTGGCGGAGTCGCTGGACTCATGCCAGACGACTTCCGACTGTATGGTTGTCCCGTTCACGGTGAGCTTTGTTCCGCCGCAGGCCAGGACGAACGGACTTGAAGACGGAAAATCGGCATGGACCTTCCCGTCCGTCTCGCTGTCGCTGGAACCCTGGTCCCCTGCAGCGGCACAGACGGTGACGCCGACCGTCGCGGCCGCGTTGAAGGCGTCGTTGAAGCTCTTCAGTGACTGGGCGGTCCATCGGCTCTCCGCGGAGCCCCAGCTGATGGAAATCACACTGGGCTTGTTTTTTGCGTCATGGACGGCCGTCGTGATCGCATCCAGGAACCCCTTGTCCGAGTTCGGCGCGAAGTAGACGACGATCGCCGCTCCGGGGGAAATCGCGCCGGCGATTTCGATGTCGAGCATCACCTCGCCGTCGGCGCTGTCCGCGGTTGAGGGACTGTTGAGCCCTCCGTCCACAGAGACGGCCTTCACGGAGGGGAGCGGAATATTCAGCGACTTGAAATACGCCTTGAGGTCGTTTGTCCGGTATCCTCCCCCGAGTTCGATGATGCCGATGCACTGTCCTTTGCCTGTAACGCTCTTCGGGAAGCCGTAGATACCTGCCAGCGCATTGGGGGAGAAGCTCTGGGGAGATGCCGCATGGTTGATGAACTTCCCGTCGCGCGTTTCCACCTGGAACATCGGCCGCGTGAGAGGCCGGTCGTCGAGTCCGAAGACCCCCTCGATGATCTTCTCGAGCGACTTTGGTATCGAGATTTCGCCGGTCCTGCACCGGAAGACATTCCCTCCCGCGTCGCGGTAGTGGGAAAGGTGGACCATGAACGCATCCTCGAAGTCCTTCACCTTCCCCCTGAGGATCACGCTTTTGCGCGCACTGCTCGATTCGACGATCGTGAGATGATGCTCGTGGGCGAACTGTTCAACTGCCGCGAGGTCCCGGTCCGAGGAGCCATACTGCCTGGCGAACTCTTCTCGCGAGAGGCGTTTGCCCGGGTTCGATCGTGGGTTCAGCGGTTTTCCACCGCGGACACGGACCGTGACGTCGGCGACCTCGTCGGCGCCGAGCGTATCCGTCATGGTTCCCTCGGGTGCTGCTTTGGCGCTTCCTGCGAGTTTCATGTAGCCGGACCCGGCAGATCTGGTTTTTGCCATGCCCCTCTCCTCCCGGTGGTTAGTGTGTCAAAGAACTGCGGTGAACGAGCATATGATGCATGAGATTCAGATTTCCAGTTCCTTCCCCTTCGTCTCGGGGAACATCCAGATCCATGACCCGGTCAGGAGCGCAAAAAGGGCGGCGAGGAATATGCCCCCCGCCATCCCGTAGGACCGCGCGATCCAGACGATGATGACGGGCGTGAGGAATTGCACGCCGCGGGCGAGGTTGAATGCCGAGCCCATGGCCGTGTTCCGGATATCCGTCGGGAACAACTCCGAAAACAGCGGACCGTACCCGCCGAACATCCCGGTCCCGAACCCGACGAGGAACATGAAGACGAGTATTATCGCCGGGTATGCGGCGATCGGTCCCCAGAAAAGTGTCACCATCGCAAGCCCGAGCGCCCTGACGACCGCATAGATCGAATACGCGGGACGCCTGCCGAGGCTGTCTGCGGCGAACCCGAACGTGAAGTATCCGAGGAATCCACCCGCCTGAGTCACGAGGACCCACAGGGCCGACTTCACCATGGAGAAATGCCGCTCCTCGTGAAGGTATCCCGGAAGCCACGAGTAGGTGAACCAGTATGCGGACATGTCGAATATGGCCAGGACCAGAGCGAGTATGAACGTGCGCCTGTAGGAAACCGAGAAGAGGAGCCGGATTTTTCTGGCAAAATCCTCCGCGCCGGAGCCTGGCCGAACCTCCCCCGCGGCGCGCCGCTCTCTGTTCAGCAGCCAGACATCGGATTCGGGAAGCTTCTTCCGTATGAATATCACGAGCACGGCCGGGAGGAACGAAATGAAAAAAGCAGCTCGCCAGCCGATCAGCGGCGCGACGATCCCCCCGATCACCGATGCAAGTGCAACGCCGATCGGTGCCCCCGTCTGCATGAACGCACCGTACCTCCCGCGGACGTGTGCGGGAAACGTCTCCCCCACGTACGTCTGTCCGGTCGCCCATTCTCCCCCGACCCCCAGTCCCGTGATAACCCGGAACACGAGGAGCCATGCGAGGTTCGGCGAGAGCCCGCTCAGGAACGTCCCGATGCTGTAGCAGAGTATCGTCCATTGCAGGACGGTCCTCCTCCCGTACCTGTCGGAAAGAAGCCCGAACATCGCTCCCCCGGCTGCCGTCGCCGCGAGCGATGACCCGAGGACAAATGAGAGCTGGACGTTCGAAAGTCCGAGTTCCCGGCCGATCGGTATCAGCAGGAACGTGTAGAGTATGAGATCGTAGAAATCGAACACCCATCCCGCCCAGCTCATGAACAGGATCTGGTGGTGCTCGCGTGTCAGTGTCCTCGCCTCGTTCAGCAGCGGTTTGTCCATGGAGTGGGGGCCCTATGTGACAAGTCCGAGCTTCCTCAGTTCCTTCGCGAACCTGGTCTGTGCTCTCTTAGCTTTCGAAACGTCCCGTTTCAGCTCCTCCGCGGTCTTCCGGCGGAGGATCCCGGCCTTCCCGCTGATCCGCCTGAGGGACGCCGCGCGGGTCCTGGCGAGTTCGCGGAGCGGCACCGGGGGCCAGGCGATCAGAGTTTCCAGGTTCTCCAGCGCAGTCGTTTTATATGCGGTGAGATGTTTCCGGATCTCGTCGTCGTGGCCTCCGAACGCCGCTATGAGCTCCAGGCACACCTCGGTCCGCTCAGCGTCGCCGAGAGGGCAGGCGGGGTCGAGGAGAGCAGATCGGGCCGTCACGAGTTCCGCCAGATGTGCCATCACGTGTTTCTTCTGTGCGACAAGGCGGACTGCCGCTTCGCCGGGCCAGAGGACGCTTTCACGGAAGGGGATCCCCCGCATCGCCCCGTCGATCTCCTTCGCCTCCCCGCGGATGTCGGCTTCGCACCGGGAAAAGAAATCCCGCATCGATCCGGGCGGGATCAGGTAGGCGCTCCGGCGCCTCGATTCCAGGCGTTTCGTCAGGGCCTCAAGTTCCCGTATTCTCTTCAGCCCGATGGCGCCCAGAACGGACTGTTCCCGTTCCAGTATGGATTCGAGGGTGTCCATTGCCTTCCGTGTTACATCCTGGACCCTCTGCTGGAATTCCAGCATCTTCCTCTCGTAGTGGCTCCGGGCGGTCTCTGCCTGCGAAAACTTGATCTTGTTGCTGATTTTTCGTCCCGCGAACGCGCCGCTGATCCCCCCGATGATCGCGCCGACGACGCTTCCCATCCCTGGCGCGACCGCAGTCCCGATAGTTGCGCCCGCCTTTGCTCCCGCGAAGCTGCCGATCCCGGTCCCGGCGGCATCCAGTCCGATGTTCTTCACTGACGTCAGCAGGTTGGTGTGCTTTCTTTTCAGGAGCCGTAGTTCACGCAGCGTGGAGAGCCCGAGGGTCAGGAGCGGGTTCTGGAAATCGACGTCCCCGGCTGACGCGAGTACCGGGAGATGAGGCGAAGCAAGTGCGACCTCTCCGGCGTGCGCTTTGTCTGTTCCGAAGGCCGCGTCCAGTCCTCCCCCTCCCAGTATGCTCAGCCGGTATGACCCCGGGGCGTGATTGATCGTGAAAAGCCCCTCCTCAGCGCGGAAGAAATCCTCGGGGGTCAGAATGCTTGTCCCGGGGTATTCTTCGAGGTGATTATGAAAATCGAATTGGAGCGGCTCCCCGAGATCAAAGGTCCTCCCGTCGACGACAATCTGATGGATCCCCCGGTCAGGATTCTGTTCAAATGTCACGCTGTGAGCGCGCCCACTCAGACTGTCAGCGACGATATGTTCGGCAAACAGGCTGTCAGACCTGCCGGCACTCCTCCCCTCATCGCCGGCATGTGTTCTCCATTGAGCGGGTTTACGGAGATCGGCAAAAGCCTCCAGCCGCCTGTGGACGAGGTGCGAGAGCGACTCTGCAATGTGGCCGTCCGTCTCGCAGAGCTTGTGAAGCGTCAGGGCTCCCGACCAGCCCGACTCGCCCGACGTGCTGATGATTGAAAGCCTGCTCAGGTTCTGCCGCTGTATCCATTCGGTCCAGGGGGGTCCCCCTCCGTCTATGCCGAACCTGTGGAGCTGTTCTCTTTCCCTTGCGGAGAGCTGAGCGTCGGGAAAAACGTCCTTCACTATGGAGGCCAGCGGAACGGGGTCCCTCCTCGGGCGATAATAGAAGTGAGCCCCGAGCCGTCGCACTCTGAGCGCCCTCGCCAGAGCGTAGACGAACGCTGCGGTTAAAACCAGAAAGGCCGCGGCTTCTATAAGTACAGAGTTCTCCAATATTTCCTCGGCAATGGATAATCGCAAAAAACCATCCAATTGTGTCAAAAAGGAACACAAAAGTAAAGGAGAATATTGACTTTTGTGTCGCTTCAAAATACATTCAAGCGTTTTGTCCGTTCTTTGGTTCACACTAACCACCCCCAGCAACGGCAATGCGGCCTGCTCCGTCCCCCGAAGCCACGCGACTCAGCAAGCGTGTCACCGCGTATGCCGTTTTTTTGTTTCCCCGCCCCCCGCTCAAACCAGGATCTCACTACCACACACTCAAGGAGCGCGTATGACAATTTGGAACAAGGCTGAACGTGCAGGGCTCTACTGCGGGTTGTTCCTCCTCTGTCACGGGATTGCCCCGCACCTGGCGGACGGCCAGACCGGAAATCCGGCTGCCGTCGCGTCGCTCGGTAAGTCCATCTACGAATCCAAATGCGTGGCGTGCCACGGCAAGGAGGGGAAGGGGAACGGGCCTGCGGCCGCCGTGCTCAGTCCGCGCCCACGCGACTTCACCGAAGGGAAATACAAGTTCCGCTCCACGGAATCGGGGAGCATTCCCACGGACGAAGATCTCCTGAATACCGTCAGCGTCGGCCTCCACGCGACGGCAATGCCCGATTGGAAACCGTTCATCGGCGATGACTCATTGAAAGCCGTCGTTGCGTACGTGAAGTCTTTCTCGATCCGTTTCACGAGAGAGACGCCGAAGCTGATTACTGTCGGCGGTGCGGTCCCTTCCTCCCCCGCGAGCATTGCGGCCGGCAAGAACACGTATGACAAACTCCAGTGCGGCGGCTGCCACGGGGTCGACGGAGCGGGGAAGGGGGCCGTGACGACGGAGTTCCAGGACGATTGGGGGTATGATCTCAAACCGACGAACCTCACGGAGCCCTGGACATTCCGGGGCGGCTCGGCTCCCCGCGACATCTATCTCAGGTTCACGACGGGGATCGACGGCAGTCCGATGCCCTCGTTCGCCGGATCGGCGACATCGCATGAGATGTGGGACCTGGCAAACTATGTCGTTTCGATCGGGCGGAAGCCGGTCTGGACGATGAACGAGACGGAGGTCATTGAGTTCTATTCGCATCTGGAGAGCAGGGCGAAGCTGGATCCGGTGTCGAGAGGAAAATACCTGGTGAAGACCGTCGGCTGTGAGTTCTGCCATTCCCCGGTGAAGGAGGATGGGGGCATGATCGAAGAATTGAGGTTCGCGGGGGGGCAGCGATGGGACCTGTACCCGTTTGACAACGTCGTGTCCTACAACCTGACCTCGGACAAGGAGACGGGATTGGGCAACTGGACGGACGAGCAGATAAAGACGTTGTTGACGAAGGGGATCCGCCGCAACGGCAGCAGGATGATTCCCTATCCGATGCCCTGGCCGGCGTTTGCATCGCTAAAAGCGGACGATCTGAACGCCATCGTGGCATATCTGCGGACAATCCCTCCGGTGTACAACAGGATTCCTGACCCGCAGTCGCCGAACATATTCTCCTATTTCTGGGGGAAGTTCAAGGTCCTCGTGCTCAAGAAGGACATTCCCTTGCATGTCTTCCCGGGGAACGCCGGAACCGCGAAAGAGAAGACGATGTCCGAGATTGACGCCAGAATGAGACAGTCAGCTGGGGAGGGCCGGCAATGAAGAAGATACTGAAGTGGATCGCGATCATCGTGGGGATCCTGCTCGTCGTGGCATTCTTCGCGTTCCTCTATTTCATACCTCCGTTCACGCTCATCCCGCCTGAGGAATTCACGAGGCAGACCGTCGAGGCCGCACCATCGCTCGACGGGATCACCGATCCGGCGCTACGCGCCGTCGCGGAACGGGGAAAGTACATCGCAACGGTGAACGACTGCAGCGGCTGCCACACGCCGCTCGGGGATCAGGGGCCGAAGTGGGATGCGTATTTCTCGGGGGGTGGCAGGGGGACGTTCAAAGGGTACGGGACGTTCAACACGAGGAATCTCACGCCGGATCCGGGAACCGGCCTTGCCCGCCGCAGCGACGAACAGGTCCAGCGTGTGCTCCGGTCCGGCCTCCTTCCGGAAGGGCGGGTCGCACATTACCGGGATATGCCCTGGGCGGCATATTCGAACTGGACTCCGGAGGACCGGTACGCTGTGCTTGTGTATCTCCGGCACCTGAAGCCGGTCGCGCACCGCATCCCCGACGACAACGCCGAAACGGCGACAGACGACCCCACGGCGATAGAGACCTTATACAGTCTCGACGTCGGCGTCTGGCCTGACAGTGGCGCCGCGAGAAAATAACCGGCCCCCTATGTCCTTAGCAGGTACTGCAGCTTCAGGAAATACTGCCTCACCGTCTGCTTCGTCCCGAACGGGAAGCCGTAATCGGTCAGGCTGTACGTCGAGCCCGCATAGAATATTGTGTAAGGGTTCAGTTTGTAGCTGAAAAGGGGATAGATGTCGGTCTTCCGGTTGAACTGGTCATACTGCCCGATCAGGCGCAGGAGGAATTCCGACGTGAACTGGTATATGCCCACCGTGCGGACGATATAGCCGTCGAAAAAGAGTTCCCCTGTCCCGATGTCCTTCAGCCGGGCCCGTGAGTAATCGAGTTCGATCTGAAGCTGCGATGTCGGCTTGATCATGGCTGTCAGGTTGAACGTATGCCCGGTGCCGAGAGCCGGTGCATCGGAGCGGTTGATGAACCTGCCGATGGCGAAATTGCCGTTAAGGGAGAGAACGCTCAACGGCCGGGAGTTGAGGTTGAACGACGCCCGGTTGATGTTCCGGAACTGCACCCCCTTGAACAGTTCTTCATTGACAAGGAAGTACACCGCGTTGATATTGACCTGTCCTTTGAGTTGTGCATAGACGTTCGGCACCACCCATTGTTCTTTCCTGACGCCGTCATAGTTGTAATGGATTCCGGCATCGATTTCCGGCACCCACATGTCGACCAGCGCACTATTGGGGTAGAATGAATACCACTGGTTGAACATCGCCGTGCGGGTGTTGTTCCCCGGCACGAATCCATCCTGCGCCTGGAACGTCGGGCTGCGCTCCTGGTACTGAAGGTTTGCGCTATACTCCCGCCCGTCGTGGCGGAGCGAAAGGTACGTCCCGGATCCGCCGTACTGTTCCCCGTTGAAGGCGGCGTCGTGGCCGGTCGACCCGAATTGCCGTGTGCCGGAGAAGAGGTTGAGATCGTTCAGTTCCTTCGTGCCGGAGAGGAACACCTCGCCGTGAAATGCGTTGTTCCCCAGGAACTTGTAGTTCCAGTCGATCCCGCCGACATAGTTGTGCGCGCCTGTCGAGTTCCGTGTCGTCACCATGCCGCCGATATACGTCTCGTTCCCGAAATCGTAACGCCCCCGCACGATATTGGACAGCGATTGCTCCTGGCTCTCGACCACGTCGCTCCCCTCTTCTCCGGGGACGATATACGGGGTGTTCCGGTCCAGCGCCGTGAGGTACGAAAACGAGAACGAACCTGATTTCCCGTTCACGCGCGCCCCGCCGATCGGATCGTTTATCGTGCGGGAGTAGAATGTCCCGGTCTGGTTCTGGAACATGTCGGCGCCGGTGAGGAAAAAGGGGCGCTTCTCTGTGTAAAACAATGCAAACGTGGAGTTGACGCTGATCTGTGTCGCGTCCGATTCGACCTGGCTGAAATCCGGGTTGACGACCGCTTCGACTGCAAGATCGGGTGAGGGGGAATACCGTATGCCGCCGCCGATCCTCCCCTTGGGCTTCCCGTTCTCGAACGGCGAGGAGGGGTCCGAGTCGTCGCCGACCTGGCCGCTCTGCTGGCCGACGACGTACGGCAGGAGCTCGACCGAAGAGACCGACTGCACCCCCGTGATTCCCTTCAGATATCCTCCCTGACATTGCAGGCAGGGGTTGTTCCGGTCAAGCGGAGTCCAGGAGAAGAACGCGCGGCTGGCCCGCGGATATATTCTCCCGAGTGTCAGCGACCACGTCTGTTCCGGGCTGGCAGGGAACCGGATGCTCTTGAACGGTATCGCCATAACAGCCGTCCATCCCCCCTTGTTCTCTGCCGCGGCGGACTCCCACACGGTGTCGAAACTGTCGTCTTCGTTGTTTCCGGTCCGGAGAAGGTCTGCCTGAATCCCGAACGGGTTCACGAAGAACTCGTACGTGCGCTGGTAGTCCCCGTAAGTGTCGAGAAGTATGCCGATAAAGTCGTCGTCGAATATCTTGTCCCTGTCGCTGATGTGAGCTCGTATGGCTGCCGGGTCCGTGTCCCTGCAGTCAAATCCGAAATAGACGTAATCGGCGTTGTACAACACCCTGGCAATCGTCTTCTGGGGGGCCGGTACGTTCTCTCCCGGTTGAAGCTCGTAATCGAGCGTGACGGGCTGCGCGCTCATCCAGCGCGGGTCGTCAAGGTCTCCTGTCAGTTTGATGTTCCCCTCGATCTTTGCGGCGCGGATCTCCGGCCTGGCGGAATCCGGCATTTCAAATGCAGACGACCGTGCACAGAGGATAAGGGAGCAGAGAATCAGACTTGTGACACAGCTTGCCGGCGAAATGCGCACGGGAGGTTCTCTGGCTCGGGAAGGACATGGTCGGGATGATTCACTTCATTATACTATAAAGAGAGCCGGAAGTTGCGTCTGATCCCGCCGTAGTTACCCGGTACGTTCCTTTCATTTTCCCGCAATGCCATCTCTCCCCGGCCTCGTCCGGGTCATTTCAGCTGCCGGTCCATCCGCTGCAGCGTTTTCTCCCACATCTCCGGGAATTTGAGTGTAACGGATTGTCGCGGAGGGATTGAAGGGATTCGGGTCGCTTACGGCAAAGTTCGTGACATT
>PMDK01000191.1:176-2541 GCA_003154425.1 Ignavibacteriota bacterium | reverse complement strand
TCGACATCACTCGCGATCCGCGCTGGGGCCGGATTGAAGAGACATACGGCGAGGATCCATACCTCTCGTCCGTGATGGGCGGAACGTTTGTCAGGGAATTCGAGCAGCTGGGCGTGGTCACGACACCGAAGCATTTTGTTGCGAACCATGGAGATGGCGGCCGGGACAGCTACCCTGTCCACTGGAATGAACGGTTGCTGGAGGAGGTCTATTTCCCTCCGTTCAAGGCATGTTTCTCGGCCGGCGGCTCGCGTTCGGTGATGACATCGTACAACTCCCTGGACGGTCGGCCCTGCACCGCCAATGAGTGGCTCCTCAAGAAGAAACTGAAGGAGGAATGGGGATTTCGGGGGTTTGTGATCTCTGATGCCGGCTCTGTCGGAGGCATGAACGATCTCCACCGCACATCTCCTGATTTTGCGGAATCCATCAAACAGGCTATTGAAAACGGCCTTGACGCGTTTCTGCAGACCAGCGTGGATCATTTTCCTCTTTTCTTCAGGAAACCGCTGGAGACTCATTCCATCGATCCTCACGCGGTCGACAGCGCGGTGGCGCGTGTGCTGCGGGTGAAGTTTGACCTGGGTCTTTTTGACAGCCCGTATGTCGATCCCGACGGGGCGGCCATGTGGAACGGCCATCCGCGTCATCGGGAGATTGCCCGGCAGGCTGCCCGCGAATCGGTCGTTCTGTTGAAGAACAGGAACAACGTCCTGCCGCTGAGCAGGAGCGTCCCGTCCATTGCAGTGATCGGTCCCGATGCCGCGGAAATGCGTCTCGGAGGGTACAGCCGACCGGGCAACCGCAATGTGTCGATCCTCAGCGGGATCAGAGAGAGCGTGGGCAGCGGGACCAGACTGATCTATGCGGAGGGATGCGGACGGGAAGACACCCCGGCGGTTGTCATTCCCCGGGAGTTCCTGCGGTGCACTGCCGGCGACACAGCGTCGATTGGTCTCCTCGGCAGGTACTGGGACAACCCGGCTCTTGAGGGGAGGCCCGCGCTCCAGCGGATCGACAAAGAACTGCAGTTCAACTGGACTCTCTTTCCCCCGCACCCCGATGTCCCGCGGGACTGGTTCTCCGCTCGCTGGACCGGCGATCTGATCGCCCCGGCAAGCGGCCGGATCGGGGTCGGACTCGAGGGGAATGACGGATACCGTCTGTACGTTGATGATTCACTGGTCATCGACAACTGGGGGAAACGGTCGTACGGCCGGATTCTGCGGGACGTGGACCTCGTGCGGGGCCGGGCCTATGCATTGAGGATCGAATACCGGGAGACAACGGGCTCCGGACGGCTGCGGCTGCTGTGGGATTACGGGACCGCGAAGGACTGGCGTTCCCGGTTCGATGAAGCTGTGCGGGCTGCCGGGATGGCGGATGTTGCGGTCGTTGTTGCCGGGCTCATTGAGGGGGAGTCGATGGACCGGGCATCGCTCGCTCTGCCGGGCCGTCAACCTGAACTGATCAGCGCGGTTGCCGCAACCGGAAAGCCTGTGATCGTGATCCTCGTCGGCGGGAGTGCCGTGACCATGGATCACTGGCTTGAAGGGGTGGACGGCATTCTGGATGTGTGGTATCCCGGCGAAGAAGGAGGCAGTGCGGTGGCGGACGTGCTGTTTGGGTCCTACAATCCCGCCGGGCGGCTCCCCCTCACGTTCCCCCTCTCGGTGGGTCAGGTACCGCTGATCTACGATCACAAGCCGACGGGACGTCTGGACTACTACCACGATCTTCCGGGCGAGCCGTTGTTCCCCTTTGGATTCGGCCTGAGCTATTCCACGTTTGCCTATAGTAACATGCACGTCGACAGGCCGTCCCTCGGCCGTGGCGATTCCCTGCATGTGCATTTCACACTGCAGAATACGGGACCACGCGACGGCGATGAGGTTGTTCAGCTCTATCTCAGGGATCTGATCGCCTCTGTCGCGCGGCCGGTCATTGAATTGAAGGGGTTCCGGCGTGTGCATCTCCGCGCAGGCGAGGCCCGGGAACTCTCCTTCACCGTTTCGCCGGAGATGCTTGTGATGCTTGACCGGGATCTGAAACGGGTCATCGAACCGGGAGATTTCCGCATCCTGATCGGCAGCTCGGCAGCGGACATCCGGCTGCGAGGATCATTTACCGTGAGGTGATCGCGTCGGCCTTGAGTGTGATGGGGCCACGCATCAAGGCTCATCGGGGGAGCGCCGCGATGATGCGTACAGTGTTCCCCGTGCTCATGTCAATGTCCCATCGAGGAGAGAGAGTCGTGTATTCCCGTCCTCCCCGCGGTCCCGCACGCCGGGCGTCACCACTTCGGTGTGAGCTTGACCGTCGAGATTGCATGATGTCCGAGGTGCAGCCTGAGGCGGTTCCCCTC
>PMDK01000191.1:0-161 GCA_003154425.1 Ignavibacteriota bacterium | reverse complement strand
CAGAATGACCGCTGCATCATCCTCACACTTCTTCATCGTACTGAGCACAACATCGTCGGCACCGGTCGACAGAAAGCTCGTGGATTCGGGGAGATGCGCCCGCGGGACCGTTGCAGGGGAGACGATGGCGATGAGCGGTGCATTGGCCTCGACCCCCTGGC
>PMDK01000342.1 GCA_003154425.1 Ignavibacteriota bacterium | reverse complement strand
CGACCCGCGAGTTCGAAGAAGCGGTACGGGTTGCCTCCGCGTTCGGGGCCCGCTCGATCGTTGTGCGGACGGAGGAGACCGATGACCTGAAATTCCGGGAAAATCCCGCCGACCGGTGCTACTACTGCAAGACGGAGCTCTTCGGGAAGCTGGGCGCGATCGCCGAACGGGAAGGCCTTCGCTGGATCGCCGACGGGACGATCACCGACGACGTCGGCGATTTCCGCCCGGGGATGAAGGCGAAGGCCGAAAAGGAGGTCCGCTCCCCGCTGCTTGAAGCGGATCTTGGAAAGGCGGAGGTCCGCGAAATCTCGAAACACCTCGGGTTGCCGACGTGGGACAAACCTTCGTTCGCCTGCCTCTCCTCCCGTTTTCCCTACGGCACGGCGATCACACGGGAGAACCTCACAAGGGTCGACCGGGCGGAAACGTTTCTCCGCGACCGCGGCTTTCGCGCATTCCGCGTCCGCTTCCACGATGCGAGCACCGCGCGCATCGAGGTGGAACAGTCGGAGTTCCGGCGGCTGCTGGACGACGGTCTGCGGGGGGAGGTCGTCAGCGGGATGAAGGAGCTGGGCTTCACCTATGTGACACTGGACCTGCAGGGATACAGGACCGGGTCGATGAACGAGGTGCTGAGCAGTGAGATCCGGGCCCGGTATTCCGCCGGCACTACATAATCGCGGGGCAAATGGCGTACCGTAAATTCGATTCCGAGGTCGCGGTGCGGCCCGATGACATTGACATGAACAACCACGTCCACACGTCGCGGTACCTGGACTACGTGCTGTATGCCCGGTTTGATCAGATGAACAGGTGCTACGGCATGTCCATGGAGAAATTCACCGAGAACGGTTGGGGATGGTTCGTGAAATCATGCCAGATCGAGTTCAAACGGCAGCTCCTGATGGGGGAGATGGTGGTCGTCCGTACATGGCTCGACTCCTTCGAAGGGAGCGACGCGCTCGTGCGATTCCAGATACTGCGGAAGACCACGATGAAGATCGCCGCCGAAGGGTCGATCGTCAATACCATGATCAGCACCGCCTCCGGCAGGGCGATCCCGATCCCTGCATCGGTGATCGCACAGTACACGCAGTTCAGAGAACAGGAGTCACCATGAGCAAGCGCATGAGCATTCATCCTCTTCCCGTCATGACAATCCCCCTCCTGCTCGTCATTGCGGGATGCACGCGGGGACACGACGGCGTGATCGCGTTCCAGTCGAACCGGGACGGCAATTTCGAGATCTATACGATGAGCGCCGGCGGAGCGGATCAGCGGAGGCTGACGGAGAATCCCTCCAACGACATCGCACCCGCCTGGTCGCCCGACGGCTCCCGTCTTGCGTTCGCTTCGGACAGGGACGGGACATGGGACATCTACACGATGCGGGCGGACGGAAGCGACCTGAAACAGCTGACGAAGGGAGCCGGAACGAATACGGCCCCCTCATGGACGCAGGCGGGAGACAAGATACTCTTCATTTCGACACGCGAGGCGATCAACGGCGATGTGTACAGGATGAACGCGGACGGAAGCGGCACGGAACGGCTGACCGCCGATTCGTCTGTCAAAGACTCCCCGCTCCTTACCCCGGACGGGAAGACGGTGATCGTCACGCTGAACAACAAGGGGCGGTTTGCGATCGCCTCCATTGCGCTCTCCGGCAAGGGGATGACACCGCTGACAGCGGCGGACCACAATTCCTTCGCACCTGCGCTTTCCGAGGGAGGGGGGGAGATCATGTTCGTGTCCGACCGGGACGGGAGCCTCCAGGTGTATTCGATGACACTCACCGGAGCCGACCAGACGAGGCTCACGACGGACGGCGTGGATGAGCGGACGCCTTCCTATACGGCAACTCCCGGAGTCATACTCGTGGCAAAAAAGGGGGGAATCTGCCGGATCACGCTCTCCACCAGGAAGGAATCCGTGCTTTCGTTCAAAGGAGATTATGCCCCTGCGTGGCACACCCGCTGAGGCGCATTGGAACTGATGAGGAACGTCTATGACCTTTTACCAGAGGCTGCGCAGGATCCAGAAGAAGAATGACACACTCCTGTGCATAGGTCTGGACACTGATATCAACATGATCCCCGAGTTTCTCTTCGAATGGGGGGATCCGATATACGAGTTCAACCGCCGGATCATCGATGCGACGAAGGACATCGTGTGCGCCTACAAAATCAATCTCGCGTTTTACGACGTGACGGGGGAGCACGGCTGGTATACGGTGCACCAGACGCTCGCACGGATCCCCGAGGAGATAGTGACGATCGGGGACGGGAAGCGGGGAGACATCGGGAATTCGTCCGAGCGCTATGCAAAGCTCTTCGTGGACGACTACGAGTTCGCGGCGTCCACGGTCAACCCGTACATGGGTGGGGATTCGGTGGCCCCGTTCCTGAAGAAGAGCCGGCAGGGAGCGTTCGTCCTGGCTCTCACGTCGAATCCGGGCGCGCGGGATTTCCAGTATCTCCCCGTCCGCGGAAAGCCTCTCTACGAGCACGTGATCGCCAGAGCCAGGAAGTGGAATACGCGGAACAACTGCGGCCTGGTGGTCGCCGCCACGCGCCCGAAGGAACTGCGCCGCATACGCTCGCTCGTGCCCGATATGCCCCTGCTGATTCCCGGCGTGGGTGCACAGGGGGGGAATGTGCGCTCCTCCGTCCGGTACGGCTGCGCCCGTGACGGGACGATGGCGATCATCAACGCGAGCAGGAGCATCATCTACGCCTCGCGCGGAGAGGATTTCGCTCGTGCAGCGCGCCAGGCCGCACTGGCCCTGCGTGACGAAATGAATGTGTACCGCCGCAGGTATTTCGCCGCATAGAGCCGGCCCGTTCGACCAACCAACCCATCCCGGGGGATGGCATGAGGGCAGTCCATGGCAGTCCCCCGCATCCCCGAGCGGTTCCTCCGCTACATCTGGCAGCACCAGGTTTTCTCATCCCCCCTCTTCACCTCCGACGGTGCCCGTGTCGTGGTCCGTTTCCCCGGGTCCGCGAACCCGGACGGCGGGCCTGACTTCACCGGCGCGTCTATACGGATCGGACACGTGCTCTACCGGGGGGACGTGGAACTTCACGTACGGGCGAGCTCATGGCGGGCCCACAGGCACTGGGCCGACCCGCACTACAACCGGGTGATACTCCACGTGGTGCTTCTCCCCGGGGAGGGGTCGCCGCCGCGGACTTCTTCGGGGCGCATTGTTCCCCTTCTTGTCCTCTTTCCGTTCGTCGATCCCCTGCTCTACAAAAGGTGGGGAAATGGGTCCGGGAGTGAAACGGTTCCTCCCTCCCGGTGCCGGGGGAGAGACCGCGTCCTCCCCCTCCATCTGCTCAGGCGGAGGATTCGCCTGCTCGGGCGGCGCCGGATCGAGATGAGGGTCCGCGCTCTCGGGAAGCGACTCCGCTGGCTGATTGAGGAGTGCGAGGCGGGATCGGAGGATCCGTTACGACACGAAGAACAGATTCACACCGGAGCGTGGGAACAACTTCTCTACGAGTGTCTTCTGGAAGGAATGGGATTTGCCAAGAACCGCTCCACGTTTCTGGCGCTGGCGCGGTCGGTCTCTCTCTCACTTTTGAAGGCTCACGGCCTCAGTGACGCACGGACGATGCAGGCACTCCTGTTCGGGGCGGCCGGCCTTCTCCCCCCGATGCGCAGACTCCGGGAAAAGGAAAGCAGAGCGTATGTCCGGACGCTGCGGAGGAGGTGGCGGATCCTCCGCGCGGGCCTGAGGGTTCCCCTCCTCAATGAAGGTGACTGGTTGTTCTTCCGCCTGCGCCCCGTGAATTTCCCGACTGCCCGGCTGGCAGCGTTCTGCTTTCTCCTCCCGGCCGTCTTCACCGGTCACCCCCTCGACCGCATTCTCCGGATACTACGGCAAGGAGGCGCGACACCGCGCGTTCAGCGAAGTGCGCTTGTTTCCATGTTCACCTTTTCACCGGAGGGGTTCTGGTCGCGGCACATCCATTTCCGCGGAATCCACACGGGGGGCGGGATCGCGCTGGGGCACGCGCGGGTGGATGAGCTGATCGTGAACGGGATCGTTCCGCTCCTCCTCCTTCATGCACGCGTGTATCCGGACGCGGGACTACGGCAAAAGGCGATCCGACTTCTCCGGGGACTCCCCTCTGCAAGGGAGAACAACGTGACGCGGCTCGTGAAAGCCGCGTTGATGGGATCGAAGGGGGGAAAGACCGCTCTCGGCAGCCCCCTGGAACACCAGGGGCTGCTCCACCTGTACAGGGTCTACTGTTCGCGTCTGAGGTGCGGCTGCTGCCCTCTGACAATGGTACGGCGCCGTGGGAAACAGGACACGCCGGCGGATCCCGGGCGCGGCCTCAGAATGTCACGCCGACGCTTACCGGCACGTACGTCGAGTTGCTCCCGTCGGTGAATATCCATGCGTACTTCGCTTCGACAAAGAGCTCGATGCCGATTTTGACGTCCACGCCGACACCCACGTCGACCGACGTCTTGCCGCTCTGTGATGACGAAGGGATCGTTGCCCCGGTGAACCCTGTGATCGACGTTGTCACCTGGTCCCGGCTTATCCACGCCAGGCCTACTCCTCCGGTGAGATATGGCGTTATGATCGGAAGCGGAAGGACAGGCATTTTGCCGTTGATTGCGAGGGCGAATATCCCGAGTCCCCCTCCGTCGATGGACATCTGGTTCACAGCGTTTCCGAAAAACGGCCGGAAGGAGTCGCGGAACTTGTTCGCGTCGATCGAATAATGGAGGTAGTCGCCGCTCAGGCGGAAGCTGAAGACCATGAGATTGGCATCCACGTGCACTCCGCCTCCCCAGCCGNNTGCTGGTGGTGAAATTGGCATGGACGCCGAACGCGAAACCCGGACCGAGGGCAAGCGCAGTGGATGAGAGTACAAGGAGAAGAGCACCCGCAAGCATGAGCCGTGTCATTGTCTGGTCCCCTGAACTGTGAGATTAGGTTTTCTGCTGCTTCTTCCGTGCCGCCGGGAAGAGTATGTTGTTGAGTATGAGCCTGTAGCCCGGGGAGTTCTTATGAAGCGAGAGGTCGGTCGGCGGGTTTCCCACGGCGTGCTGGTAGTCCTCCGGGTCGTGGCCGCCGTAATATGTGAACGTGCCGCGCCCGTAGTTGCCGTGAAGGTATCTCACCCCGTCGGTCCCCTGCTTTTCCGCCAGGATCGTGACGTTTGCCTTGATGAGGTTCTTCCTGAAGCCGGTGGTCTGCCCCATGAAACCCTTGATGACGTTGACATGGTTCTGCGTGAGCATGGTGGGAACGGGGTCGAATTTCGCGGAGAACTCAAAGAGGGTGAAGTAATCGGTCTCCGGGTTCTGCAGCCCGAGCATGTCGCTGGGGGGTTCGTCGATATCCGAATACTCGTACCGCAGAGGATTCTTTTCGACGGTGAAGCCGGTGAAAGCGAGGGTCTTCGAAAAGTCGAGCTTACCCTGGAACCCGGGGTCGGGCGGGTCACCGTCGTACATCGCGTCGCAGATGTCCGTGTTCTCGGCCGCGAGCGCGATGTCGAACGTGTCGGTGGCCGAACACATGGCAAACATGAATCCTCCCGCACCGATGTACCGGACGATTGCGCGCGCCACCGCTTTTTTCAGCTCTGCGACCTTCCTGAACCCGAGTTTGCGTGCCTCCTGTTCGAGCTGCGCCACCTGGGCCTGGTACCAGGCGGCACCGGCAAANNCGTACTTGATCTCCGCGTAGTCAAGGGCCAGCGTGACGGCATCATCCCACGGTTGAAAACCGGGGGGGACATACACCGCCACGCGGGGAGCCTTCTCCAGCCGCACGACATCCATGTTGTTGTCTTCCCTCTGTACCTCGGCGTAGACGGATGCCGATGCGGCGGCGGATTCCCTGATGAACTCAACCCCCCGTACGAGACATTCGGTCGCGACGAAGTCATGCGCATCCAGCATGAACGATCCGCCGCGGTAGTTCAGCAGCCAGTCGATCTCGAGCCCCCGGGAGAGTGCCATGTAGGCGATTCCGTACGCCTTCAGATGGTCGGTCTGGGAGAGGTCCATCGGGATGAGGATCTTCTCCTGAGCCCCTCCATGCGCCCCCTGGAGGAGGAGGAGTGTGATCGCGAGCCGGCGTGCGCGTTTCATCTTCAGAGTGATTCCCCCCTCAGCTGCCTGATCCTCTGCCGCGCACGACCCGCCAGAATGGATTTCGGGTGATCGGCAAGGAGCCTCTCGTATGTCGCCTGGGCTCGGGCCGGGTCGTGCAGGCCGTAGTGATACACTTCGGCGAGGTTGAACTCCGCCCTGTCGAGCTCGATGCTGCTCTCCTTGAACTCGGTGAGCAGGCGCTCGTACGACGCTGCCGCCTCACGGAAGAGCCCGGCGGAAGCCTCGAGCGCTCCCACCGCCATGAGTGCATCGTCAACGAGCGGCGCCCGGGGATACGCCTGAATGACCGAGAGGAGGACGGGAACGGCTTCCGTGTTCTTTCCCTGCCTGGCGAGAAACTCCGCCCCCGCAAACAGCCTTAACGCTTCAGGAACGGTTCCGGCATTTTCCTGCAGGAACGCCGCCAGGCGGAGAGCGTCGTTGGCATAGTCCGCCTTGAGATTAACGGCGAGCCCCCCGAGTTTCTTCATTGCGGAATCAAAGCGACCCGCAAAATAGTCGATCTCCCCGAGCCGGAAGACCGCTTCATCCCGCTCATCGGGAAGGGCATCGGGAGCCGCGGCGACCGCCCTGAAGTACCCCTCCGCCTTCGTCGTGTCCCCCCGGGCGACGTGAACCTTCCCCATCATGAGTGCCGCATCGTTGCGCAAGGAGGCAACGGCGCCGGCCTCCTCCATCACATGGCGCAGCGAAATTACTGCACCCTCCCGGTCGCCAAACTTCTCGCTCTGGATGAGCCCGATCTGGTACCAGGACCTCGCGGAGAATTCCGTGTGCGGGTAGTCCTCAATGATCTTCTGGAAGAGCCTGACGGCCCCCCCGTACAGGGGGACTGCCTCCGTGGCCGGGGTGCCCCGTACGGGGGAGGCGAATGTGTCGGCATCGGCCTGAAGTTCCTTGACTGCCTCGGCATACCCGTACCGGGCATACGGCATGCGGGATGCCGAGAGCGGGGCCCCGATCGCCTCCTGATATGCCCTCGCCGCCACGCCGTAGGCCTTCTCTCCGGCTGCGCGCGCGGCGAACTGGTAGAGCTCGCTGCCGTGTGCGCCCGCAAGAGCGTCGATCCTCCGGTACACGTCGAACGCTTCCTCGAATTTCTTCCCCTCCATTGCGAGCCAGGCGAGCAGCTGGAGCAGGGAGAGATCCTCCCGGTCGCCAAGCGCCGCATGAATGACATCCGTCGCTGCCGCACGCGCATCATCCCTGCCGGTTATCTGCGCAAGCCGGCTCTGGACAAAGGAGAGCTGTGCCGGGTTCTTCGCAAGCCAGCGGAGGTATTCCGTCGTCGCCCCGGAGTAGTTCATCGTCGAGGTGAGCAACTGGGCAAGCTCGAGTGTAAAGAGGTCGGCGTCGCCGGTTCCCCTGCGCCCGCGGCGGTAGATCTCCGCGGCGCGGTCCAGGAGCCTGTTTTCGGTGAGCACCGCGGCGACGAGCCGGTACGTCCCGGGGTTTGCCGGGTCGGTGGCAATCGCCCTCTCCCATTCGGCGGCGGCGTCTTTTTCCCTCCCCGCCCGGTAGTAGACGCTTCCGAGCATCGCATGGAGATTCGGGTCGGCGGGGGTGCGCTCGAGACGGCTGCGGAGCAGTTCGATGACCTGATCGTACCGTTTCAGCTGCATCCACATCCGCTGCACGGCGTCGAGCAGGACGAAGTTTGCGGAGTCTCCCCTGAGCAGTCCCTCATACAATCCTGCGGCACGCTCGTACTCCCCCGCCTGCTCCAGGCCCTGTGCCAGTCGAAACTTTACATCCCGGTCGGACGTTTGAGAATGTACGTTCCGGCATACCCCCGGCCCCGCCAGCAGTGTCAGAATCATCCCGCGAAGGAGCAGGCGTCTCCGGAAGCCGGCACGATATCGTTTCTTGATAGCCAGATCTCTTTTGCGTACCTTGGGATACTGTATAGAGGGGCCTCCATCACACACGTGACATCTCCGCGCACTATCGCCATCCTCGGGTCGACGGGTTCGATCGGTCGCAGCACGCTGGAGGTGATCGCCAGCTTCCCTGACCGCTTCCGCGTTGTGTATCTTTCCGCCAACAAGAATATCGACCTTTTGCGTGAGCAAATCAACACGTTCGGTCCGAAGGGGGTCGTCGTGTCGGAGCCGGACCGGGCCGCGAAGCTCCGCTCCACTGTCGGGAACGACGTTGAGATCCTGTGCGGCACGGGGGGACTCCTGGACGTCGTCAGCCGGGACGATGTGGACCTCGTCCTGATCTCGCTTGTCGGATTTGCGGGACTCGGACCGACGCTTCGCGCCCTGGAGGCGGGGAAGGATGTCGCGCTGGCGAACAAGGAGACGCTTGTCGTCGGCGGGGAGCTCATCATGCCGCTGGTGCGGACCGGGGGCGTGCAACTCCTTCCCGTCGACAGCGAACACAGCGCGATATTCCAGTGCCTGCGTGGCGAAGATCCCCGGACCATCGAACGTCTTGTCCTGACCGCCTCCGGCGGTCCGTTTCTTCATGTCCCCAGGGAGAAATTCCCCGCCCTCACGGTCGCCGAAGCCCTCAACCATCCCACATGGCGGATGGGTGCGAAGATCACAATTGATTCCGCGACGCTGATGAACAAGGGGCTGGAGGTGATCGAAGCGTACTGGCTCTTCGGGGTCCCACCGGAGAAGATCGAGGTCGTGATCCACCCCCAGTCGTTGATCCACTCGATGGTCGAGTTTGCGGACGGATCGATGAAGGCCCAGCTCAGTATCCCCGACATGAAGCTCCCCATCCTCTACGCGCTGGCCTATCCCGACAGGCTGCCGTTCTCTTCCCGGCGCATTGATTTCGGAGCGCTCCGGGAGATGACGTTCCAACCCCCCGACAGGGAGAAGTTCGAGTGCCTGGGACTTGCATACCGCGCACTCCAGATGGGGGGAACCGCTCCGGCGGTGTTGAACGCGGCAAACGAGGTGGCGGTTCAAATGTTCCTCGACGGGGAGCTTCCGTTCTCGGCCATCCCCTCCCTCATCCGTGAGGCGCTGAACGCGCACACGCCGCTTCACGCCTTTACACTGGCCGACCTCGGACGGGTGGACGCAGAGACCAGACTCCGTTCGCGAAGGATACCTGCCACAACATTTTCCTGACGGGACTTTCATGCAATTTCTGAAAACAGTGCTCGATTTTGTTGTGACGCTTGGCGTGCTCGTGTTCGTTCACGAGCTCGGCCACTTCCTGGCTGCGAAACTGTGCGGGATGAGGGTGGATCGCTTCTCGATAGGATTCCCCCCGCGTGCATTCGGCAGGAAGTTCGGGGAAACGGATTACTGCGTGTCGTGGCTCCCGATCGGCGGCTACGTGAAGATCGCGGGGATGGTNNGCATGGATGTCGAGTTTCTGAACAAGCCGGCGGAGCCGTGGGAATTCCGCTCCAAGCCGATCTGGCAGAGGATGATCGTGCTGTCTGCCGGCGTGATCATGAATCTTCTCCTCGCGCTCGTGATCTTCTGGGCCGTTCACTTTCATACGGGGAAGACACTGCGCGAGACGACGGAGGTCGGTTATGTCGCCGAGGAGAGCGCCGCCGCCCGCGCGGGCCTGAAGGAGGGGGACAGAATCCTCTCGGTCAACGAGAAGCCCGTCACCGCCTGGGAGCCGACGCTCGATGCCCTTTTTGCCGGCGCGACCCAGGGAGACGTCTCACTCGCCGTCCGCCGCAGCGGGCGGGACACCGCCTTTCTCCTGACAGGCCGGCAGTTTCAGGATCCCGGCCGCGCCGGGTTCGGCCTCGTCCCGGCCAATACCGAGATTATCGTTGTCGGCCCCCCCGAGCCGGGGAAGCCGGGGGATCGGCTCGGGCTCAGGATGCAGGACGTATTTCTTTCGATCGGCGGGACCCCCATACGGGATCTCCAGAAGGTCCTCCAGATCGTCAAACAAAACGCGGGAAAAGAAATCGCGATCGAGTGGAGGCGGGGAAGCGTCCGGATGAGCGGGACCACGGTGCCGACACAGGACGGGCATATCGGAATCCCCATCGGCGAAAACTACACGGGACCCCGGACGCACATCGACTATACGCTGCTCGGGGCTCTCCCGGCCGGGGCAAAGTACATGGTGTTTGTCACGGTCAGTTTCGCCGATCAGATGTGGCAGCTCGTGACGGGCAAGGTGTCGTTCGCACAGTCGGTGGGGGGTCCGATCAAGATCGCGCAACTCGCATCCCAGTCGTCGGACCTCGGATTGTTGACCTACCTCAGTTTCGTGGCGCTGCTCAGCATCAATCTGGCGATCATCAACATCCTTCCGTTCCCCGCGCTTGACGGCGGACACCTGTCGTTCCTGGTGTACGAAGCGGTATTCCGAAGGGAAGTGCCTCTGGGAGTCAAGCTCGGCCTGCAGAAGGTGGGGATTGCGGTGCTGCTGGCGTTCATGGCTTTCGTCATCATCAACGACATCATCCATTTCTGATGGCATCTCTGATGGCGTTTCTGAGCCACGCTACAGGCGCATGGCTGCAAGGAAGGCTTGCAGCACACCGAAGATCTCTTTCACCGCCTCAGGCGGGGCCGTACCGTTGACAAGCGCAGTGAGAGCGTAGAGGCGTCCGTCGGCCATGAGCAGCACCGTCCTTGTCCTGTCCCCCGATCCGCTGTACTCGACGTCGTATGAGACCGCTTCCCTTCCGTTGACGTGATAGCGCTCGGGCCCCCGTACCAGGACGCCGGGTCTGGTCGACGTTTCCAGCGCCGCGGTCAGTTTCGCGACCCGCAGAAGTCCCTCTTCCTCCAGATCCGATCTCTCGACGGCGCGTATGCGCACATGCCGTACCAGCAGGCTCCCTGCATAATCATCGCGCACGAGCCACACGGACCGGTCGGCGACGGGAGTATCCGGCGTTGCCTCAAACCAGCCCGCGGGAAGCCGGTAGCGAATCTCGCCGTCGCGCGACAGGAGGAAAGGGGGTGCGGGGGCCGACGCGGCAGCGGGCCCCGGGGTCGCGCACCCTCCCAGGAAGAGCACAACGTACAGGGAGGCGCAGGCCGGGGCAATGAGGCACGCTACGGAATGGAATGTTCGCCGCGCCGGGAGGGGGGGGAGGTTGGGTGTCACGGACACGTGGGCGAAGAAGTCACCCGCCGGATCTCTTGAACTGCTCGGCTTCCAGCGTGAACTTGATCGAGATGCGGTGGGTGTTGTCGAGCTGGTCGGCTCCGCCGAATCTGGCAAACGAATAGTCGATGTTCAATTTCGGGAAGTGCACTCCGGCACCCAGGGTGAGCTGTTTCACGTCGCTGTATCCCGCCCGGAGTGCGACGAGATTCCTGAATTCGTATTCCATCCCGCCATGAAAATCAAGGCTCACNNAGGAGATCAATGAAATACGCCGAGCCGAGTTTCACCGTGGGCGAAATCAGCTCGTTGCGGCCGGTGTTCCACGCCACCAGTGTCGTTGTGATGTCCTGCAGGTTGGCGCCGAAAGCGAGGTCCTCAAACGGACGGTACCAGAAACCGATATCGAACCCTATCCCCATGGCGCTGTACTCCGCGAGATCGCGCCGGATGAGCTTGACATTGGCGCCATAGGAAAACGTCTCGGATTGCCTGTGGGAATACGTAAAGTAGAGCGCCCAGTCGGCGGCATTGAAATACGTGACGCGGCCTGGGTCGACGCGCGTGAACTGGGCCGGATCGTGTGTGATGTTGCCGTTGGCATCGACCCCGGCGTTCCGCGTGTCCGCGATGTCGTCCACCCCGACCCGGATGATGCTGAGGCCGAGGCTCGTGCTCGTGCCGACGGGGATCGCCACTGCACCGTAGTCGTTGTTGACCAGGCTGCCGAACTCGGAGTCATGCATCAGGATGAATTCCGGGTAATTGATGCGGGAGAGCCCCGCAGGGTTCCAGTACCCGGCCGTGACGTCGTTCGCCAGGGCGGCGAATGCACCCCCCATGGCAAGGGCGCGGGCGCCGACGCCGATGGAAATGAACTCGCCCGCATATTTCGCGATCCCCGTCTGGGCCTGTCCGGCCGCGACCGGCACCGCGGCCGCCAGCACGCACGCCCATCTGAACGGTTTCATGAGTCTCATTCTTCTCTCAAAATCCGAAAATCGACAGCGAGAGTCAACCCTGCGGAGATCCCCTCTAGATTGGCTCCGCCCCCAGTTCCCGTTTCATTGCTTCGATGACCGGGTGATTGTCCGGCGGCGACCCCGCATCCGTGGCCTTTACGGCGGACTCCTTCGTACCCCCCCCCTGCGGGCCGCCGGTGATCTCGGGCCGTACGCCGAGGCGCACGTTGAGTATTTTCTGAAACACTTCGGCCAGGACTTCCCTGTTCTTTACTATGAGCGACACCTGAAAATCATCCTCCACCCCCAGGCGGACAACTCCCTGCTCAAGGCCCAGCAGCGCCGCGTTCTCCAGCGCAGGCCAGAGCGATATCCTTCGTGTGCGCACTTCACCCAGGAATTCATTCCACCGGGAAGAGAGTTCGTCCAGGCTCACTCCCGCCGGGGGGCGCAGTGCAGGGGCGGGCGGCGGCGTGGACGCTGCGGATCGGGGCGAGGGCCGTTCTCCACCGGAATGCGGAGGCACATCCGGCGCATGTCTCCCCTGCCGCCCCGTGAGTTCATCCAGCCGTTCGAGAAGCTCACCGACATCCTTCGCACGGGGGAGCGCGATCATCTGGACGACGTCCGCCTCGAGCCTGAACCGTGGCTGCGTTGTCCACCGGAGCGCGGAGTCGGTCCCGGCGACAAGACGCTGAAGCCGCAGGAGATCGGAGACCCCGAAGGACTCCGCTTCCGCAGCATAGCGGGCCCGATAGACGTCGGCGGCTTCGATGAGGAGCGTGGCCCCCGTCGTTTTCGCAACCAGAAGATTACGTAAGTGCTCGGTTAACCCGGAGAGGAATTCCCGGAGGTCATGGCCACCGGTCATGATGTCATCGACGAGCGCGAGCCCACCCCTCGTATCGCCGGTCCTTATGAGGTCGGTCATGCGGAAATAGACCTCCTGGTCGACGAGGTTCAGCGCTTCGACAATCTTCGCCCGTGTGACGGTGGTACCGCAAAGCGCGACCACCTGATCGAAGACACTCTGGGCATCGCGGAGCGAACCGTCCCCCCGCCGCGCGATGAGGTGCAGTGCGTCTTCATCGATCGCCAGTCCCTCCGCAAGTGCTATCGCGCGCAGGTTTGTGGAAATCTCCTCGGTCCTGATCCGCCGGAAATCAAACCGCTGGCACCGGGAGAGAATGGTCGCGGGAACCTTGTTGATTTCGGTGGTCGCGAATATGAACAACACGTGGGGGGGAGGCTCTTCCAGCGTCTTGAGGAGCGCGTTGAAGGCCGAGGTGGAGAGCATGTGAACTTCGTCGATGATGTAAATCTTGAACCGCCCCGCCGCCGGCGCGTAGCGGCAGGTGTCGCGCAG
>PMDK01000223.1 GCA_003154425.1 Ignavibacteriota bacterium | reverse complement strand
TCCTGTACCCGCCGACTGAGTCGTACGCTGCCCGGCGCACGGACAGGTTCGTTCCCACCGCAGTAACTGGAAATCCCAGTCGGGTAGTCGCCGCAGCGACGGAGGAAAGAACAAACCAGTCAAGCGCCTGTATCTCTTCAAACAAAGACACCCCGGCAAGCGAAGTAAATCCGGCAACCACCCCCACCGACGGATCGGAGTAATACTTGACGGTGTTCTCAATCCAGTTTGGCGGCACCCTGCAGTCTGCGTCCGTGAACATGAGAATCTCGCCCCATGATATGTCCACCGCGCTCATCACGGCATTTGTCTTTCCGGGGGGAAATTCAGTTTCCGTTCCGATCCGGAGCACGCGGATGTGGGCATGCGCGGCAGCAAACTTGTTCAGGATTTCCGCCGTTTGGTCGGTGGATCGATCGTCAACAAAGATGATATCGAGAAGCTTCTGCGGATATGTGAGCGCAATAATCGAATTCAGACACAGTCCGATCTTTTCCTCTTCGTTCCTTGCCGCAATAATGACCGATACGCGTGGTCGATAGCCCTTTTCCGGATGAATCTTCGTTGTGGCTGCCGCGCCGGCGAACAGCAAAATCATGAGCATGTACACAACGCTGAACAAGAAGAGCAGAGTAACAATCATGGAAGATCGCCACGGTCGGCAGTGTTCAAGGTGCGATAATGGTACCCAAAAAAAGATGACGATGCAATGACACCGCCGGAGTGTCCTTTGTTGTGGACACTTCTCAATTCCTTGACTATCCACGCCGAAATGGATATATTTCCAACATGTCTAAATCTTCCCCGTCTGTCACCCCCCTCTATCGCAAAACCGTGCTTAACAACGGCATCCGTGTCGTGTCGGAATCGATACCGCATGTGCGTTCGGTCTCCATCGGTGTGTGGGCTGACGTAGGATCCCGCGATGAATCCCTGACCCAGAACGGGATCAGCCACTTTATTGAACATATGGTGTTCAAAGGGACAAAGAAGAGAAGCGTCAGGGATATCGCACAGAGTCTGGAATCCCTTGGCGGATACCTGAATGCGTTCACAACCAAGGAGCAGACCTGCTTCTACGCCAGGGTGCTTGACTCGAACGTAGCTGAGGCGATGGATGTACTTTCAGACATCGTGACGCACGCGACGTTTAAAGAACGGGAATTGGAAAAAGAAAAACTGGTGGTGATCGAGGAGCTGAAGAACGCAGAAGATGATCCGGAAGATATCATACACGATTACTTCGAAAAGGCCCTTTTCCCCGACCATGCTCTGGGGTTTCCGATCATAGGGACAGAGAAGAACCTGAGGAGCTTTAGCCGGCAGGACCTCTTCTCGCATGTCAAGGCCCATTATCAGTCCTCCCGGATCGTCGTCGCGGCCGCCGGCAATGTCGATCATGACCGCCTCGTCAAGCTCGCAGCAAAGAACTTTGACTATACGACCGGGCGATCCACGCCGAGAAAACGTCTTCCAGGCCCGACGCGTGTCACCCGGTCCCTGAAAAAGGAATACCCCAGGCCAATCAACCAGGCACACATCTGCCTGGGGACCGTGGGTTACAGCATCCACCACAAGGATCGTTTCCCGTTGATGTTGCTTAACGCACTGCTTGGCGAGGGGATGAGTTCGCGACTCTATCAGACGATACGGGAAAAGCACGGCTTCGCATATTCAGTGTATTCGTTCGTCAATCTTCTCTCAGATACGGGTTTGTTCGGCACGTACATCGGGACGGACAAAAAGAACATTGTCAATTCTATCTCACTGGTGCACAAAGAACTTCGCAGGTTAATGAAGACCCCTGTTTCAAAGGCCGAACTGGGGAGAACCCAGGCGCAGATCAAGGGGACAATGATGCTCGGTCTGGAGAACATGTCGAGCCGCATGATGCGTCTTGGTAGCTCCGAGCTCTATTACGGGAGATGCATTGCGCTCGATACCATTCTGAAGAAAGTCGATGCTGTCACGCCTGGAGAAATCCAGAAGGTCGCTGTGGACCTGTTTGATTTGAGCCGGTTCTCGACCGTCATCATCCGTCCCTCGTGAATCACGCACCAATCGCAGAGCTCAGTCGGCCATGGTGTCCAAAGACGTTTTGAACCCGCGTTTGCTTACCGCAGAATATGCGGTGCGAGGCCCGATCGTCCTCCGGGCCCAGCAGCTGGAAGAACAGGGACGGAAGATCATCTACTGCAACATCGGCAACCCTCAGGCCCTGAAACAGAAACCACTTTCATTCCTCCGCCAGCTCCTGAGCCTCGTAGAGTATCCCGAACTTTTGAATCATCCTGAGACGTTGAAACTCTATCCGAAGGACATTGTCGCCCGGGCCACGTCCATTCTCGAGAAGCACCCGCACGGCACGGGTGCGTACAGCCAGAGCCCGGGGATCCCGTTCGTGCGACAGGCGGTCGCGGATTTCATCGCCAATCGTGACGGGATCCCTGCAGACAGGGATCATGTGATACTCACCGACGGGGCAAGCAAGGGGGTGCAGGCAGTCCTCACAGCGCTTCTGCGATCCCCATCCGACGGGTTCATGATTCCGATCCCTCAGTACCCGCTCTACAGTGCCTCGTTGTCGCTGTACGGAGGCAAACAAATCGGATACTATCTTGATGAGCAGGCGGGCTGGCAGCTGAACGAAGGAATCCTGACTGAGAGCCTTAACAAGGCCCGAGCGGCCGGAGTCAACCCTGTCGGCATCGTTGTCATAAACCCCGGAAATCCGACCGGTGCGGTACTATCGGCAGAAAACATCAAAATGGTCGTCGGTTTTGCAGGTAAGTACAATCTGTCTATCATTGCCGACGAAGTCTACCAGGAGAATGTCTACGACCCGGCGCTCAGATTTCACTCGTTCGCGAAGACCATGTGGGAGATGAAGGAGCTGCAGGTTTCGCTCTTCAGCCTGCATTCTGTTTCCAAGGGATTTCTCGGGGAATGCGGACATCGCGGAGGATATCTCGAGCTCCGGAACATTCCTGACGACGTGCTCGCAGAGTTCGTCAAATTACAGTCGATCAGCCTCTGCGCCAATATCGTCGGACAGTTCTCTGTGTACATGATGGTGGCACCCCCACGACCCGGGGACGAAAGCTACGGAGTATATGCGGGCGAGCGTGAGAGGGTCCTCTCCGATCTGAAAGCGAAGGCTGAGATCCTCGGGCGTGGGATCAATGCGATCGAAGGAATGTCGGTTGATATCCCGCGGGGCGCCATGTATGCATTCGTGCGCTTTGAACTGCCCGAGAGGGAGGACACGGTCTCCATGCCCGCGGCACAGCGCGCCGCCCACATGGAGGAGCGGGACTCCGACTATTGCCTGGCACTGCTGGAGGAAACCGGTATTTGTGTGGTGCCAGGAAGCGGCTTCGGTCAGGTCCCGGGGACGCTCCATTTCAGGACGACCTTTCTCCCGCCAAGAGAGGAAATCGAGCAACTCGTAGTGAAGTTGAGGAAATTCCACCATCGGTATGTCCGGGAATTTGCAGAAGCGTGAACAGGGGAGAGGAATGGCGACAATAATCATAGACGGGAAGGCCCTCGAGGTCGAGAACAGCCTGACGATTATTCAGGCGGCCAGGAATAATGGCATCGACATCCCTCACTTCTGCTGGCATCCACAACTCTCCGTCGCGGGCAACTGCCGGATGTGCCTTGTCGAGGTCGAGAAGATGCCCAAACTCGTCATTGCCTGCTCGACGCAGGTAGCAGACGGCATGATCGTTCACACCGCAAATCCGCGCGTCATAAAGGCCCGACAGGCGGTGATGGAATTCCTGCTGATCAACCACCCCCTTGATTGTCCCATCTGTGACGAAGCAGGCGAATGCAAGCTCCAGGACTACGCGTATACCCACAGCATCGGCTACAGCCGGTTTGAGGAAGAGAAGGTCCACAAACCCAAGCGCGTCGAAATCGGTCCTCACGTCATGCTTGATACCGAACGCTGCATCATGTGTTCCCGCTGCGTCCGGTTCTGCGACGAGATCGCCGGAAAGCCCCAGCTGACCTTCACCCGGCGCGGCGACCACGTGGAGCTCACGACGTTTCCAGGGGAGAAACTCGATAACCCGTATTCGATGAACGTCATCGATATCTGCCCGGTGGGAGCGCTGACGAGCCGTGAATTCCGGTTCAAGGCCCGCGTCTGGGAAATGTCGTCGACGGAGACCGTTTGTCCGGGGTGCGCGCGGGGCTGCAACATGAACACCTGGGTGAGGAACAACGAGATACTCCGGCAGACCCCCCGGTACAATGCCGAGGTGAACCAGTACTGGATGTGCGATTGGGGGCGCCTGGAGACCCTCCGACAGGTGAACTCGGACACGCGGGTCAGGGGTCCCCTTATGAAAAAAGAGACAGGCGTCGTCGAGGTTGGCTGGGATGAAGCCGTCGTCAGGGTCGCCTCCGAGCTCAAGTCCTTCCGGAAGGGGGAGATCGCGGTCCTGGGATCTGCCTTCGACACGAACGAAGACAACTACGCCCTGCAGAAATTCGCACGGGAGGTCCTTCAGACGCGCCATGTGGACTTCAAGCGGCACAACTCCCCCGGTCAGGAGGACAGGCTTCTCATAAGTTCGGACAGGACTCCCAATACGCGTGGTGCGCTGGAGGTGGGGCTCCAGCCCGGAGAACACGGCGCGAACACCGAAGGCATCATCCGCGGCATCCGGGAAGGTTCGATAAAAGCGCTGTTCCTTGTTGATGACAATATCGCAATCGATCCCGAGATCGCGCAGAGCCTCATACGCCTCGAATTCCTTGTGGTCCTGGCTTCCGTTGAGAACGAAACGACGCGGCTGGCGGACATCGTCCTCCCGACTTCCACTTACGCGGAAAAGAACGGCACATTCACGAATCTCCAGGGCCGTGTGCAGCGCATTCGTCCTTCTGTGGCAACACTCGAACAGGACCGCGCACTTGACGGCTTTGCGATGAGCCGCCTCGACAAGTTCGGCTCCCAGTTTGACAGGTGGGCAAAGGGGCCGAAACGTGACGCACGTCCGCCCTGGCGCATCATCGCGGGGATTGCCGTCCTTATGGGGGCCAAGTTCAAGTATCAGACCTCCGAGGACGTGTTCGGCGAAATCGCCTCGCATATCGATGCGTTTAACGGGATGTCCTATCGTAAACTGGGCAACAGAGGAACGCTGCTGAAGACCAAGAAGGATGTGCGGGTTCACCAATCCGCCTGAGATTCGGAAGAGACTCCAATGGAATTTGTCATCATATCTGCGGTCAAGATTGTCATTGTGCTGCTCATCATACTCACCACGGTCGCCAACCTCGTTTACGCAGAGCGGCGGATCAGTGCGTTCATTCAAAACCGGATCGGACCGAACAGGGTGGGGCCCTGGGGGCTTCTCCAGGCTCCGGCAGACGTGCTGAAGCTCTTCATGAAAGAAGACATCGTGCCGTTACAGGCGAACAGGGCGATCCACACGCTGGCACCGATCGTTTCGATTACAGTGGCGATGGCGACGTTTGCAGTGATTCCATTCGGGGACAGGATCACCCTGTTTGGACAGGATGTCAAGCTCATGATAGCGGATGTCAACATCGGCGTTCTCTACATCCTCGCCATGACCTCGATGGGTGTCTATGGCGTCACACTCAGCGGCTGGTCGTCAAACAACAAGTACTCGCTGCTCGGCGGACTTCGTTCCTCCGCACAAATGATAAGCTATGAGCTGTCCATGGGGCTCTCGGTCGTCGGTGTCATCATGGTGGCCGGCACGCTCCGCCTTGACCGTATCGTGGAACTGCAGGACGGATTGTTCTGGAATTTCTGGCGGATGCCGATCGGATTCATCACATTCGTCGTCGCCTCGTTTGCCGAGACCAACCGCCTTCCGTTCGATCTTCCCGAGGCAGAGCCGGAACTGGTGGGAGGTTATCATACGGAATACAGCGGGATGAAATTCGGCACGTTTTTCCTGGCCGAATATGCAAACATGATCACCTCAAGTGCCCTCATTGTGACGCTCTTTTTCGGCGGCTGGCAAGTGCCCTTCCTCTCCCAGGTGGGCCTCCCTCCGGTGGCGCTGAGCCTGATCCAGGTTGCAGCATTCGTCTTCAAGGTGGGGTGCGTGCTGGTGTTCTATATGTGGATACGCTGGACGATACCGCGGTTCAGGTACGATCAGCTGATGAATCTGGGCTGGAAGGTCATGTTGCCTCTGTCGCTGCTGAACATTGCGGTGACTGGTACGTGGCTTATTTTCCTGCAGTGAGGGTGCGCGTGTCGCTTTGAAGGAGAACGGGATCGAATGTCGAACACGATCGGCGAAAAAGTGAAGCAGATCCGCAGCAAGGATCTCACGTTTCTGCAGAGGATCTATATCCTGGAAATCGTCAAGGGACTTGTCCTCACGCTCAAACAGGTCTTCCGTCCCAAATTCACGCGACAGTATCCCGAGGAGCGGTGGAATCCTCCGGCGTCGTTCCGGGGACGTCCCGTCCTGGTGGAAGAAGACGGTGTCGAACGGTGCGTCGCCTGCGGGTTGTGCGCCCGCGTCTGTCCGGCCCTCGCAATCGAAGTACAGGCCTCCGAGACCGAGCTTCCGAAAGAGAGATATCCGGTAAAATTCGAGATCAACATGCTCCGGTGCATATTCTGCGGTTTCTGCGAGGAGGCCTGCCCGGAAGAAGCCATTATCATGAGCGACGAATATGAGCTTGTCTTCCGGAACACAGAGGATGCGGTGTTCGGCAAGGAGAAGCTCTTGATGTCCACCGACCGCTTGAAGACGCGCCTCGATTTCCTGCGTCGGGCGAGATAACCCCTCCAAAACATGCGTTTTGGATGCCCGCGGGCGGCTCTGGCCGCCCGCGATGCATTTGGAAATCAACGTGGAAATTGTTTGATTACAACGAATTACAGCGTTCTACCCCCAATGTGGGTCTGATGGATACCCTTTGGATCGAGATTCTGGGCGTTCTCCTCCTGATCGCAATCGTGGGGTTCTTCTCCGCCAGCGAAGTTGCAGTCCTTTCCAGCCGGAAGAGCCGGATGCGTGCCCTGGCTGACGATGGAGAACGCAGGGCGGCGCTCGTCCTGGGATTCCAGGAAGACCCCGAACGATTTCTCGCCACTGTCCATATCGGAATCGTTTTCGCCCTCGTCCTGGCATCCGGTCTGGGGGCCATCCTCGGCTGGCAGCATCTCGTCCCTTCCCTCTCCGAGTTCAGCATATCCTGGGTTCGGGATTCCAGCGGATGGCTCTCCCTGAGCATTATCGTCATATCGCTCGGCTTTCTTGTGGTCGTGTTCGGGGAACTCGTCCCCAGGTCGCTGGCGCTTCGCTCCGCCGAAAGCGTTGCCCTCCGTTTGGCTCCCGCCATAAAGTTAGTTGAGACGGTATTCCGGTATCCCGCGGTGATACTGACCGGGGCAAGTAACCTTCTCCTGATTCCCTTCGGCACGCGCCGGGTGCCGGCTGAATCCGGCATCTCCGAAGAGGAGTTCAAATTGATCCTCGAAGAAGGTACCCGGAGGGGCGTCATCGACAAAACGGAACAGGAACTCATCCGCAGCATCTTTGAGTTCACCGACACTACGGCAAAGGAAGTAATGATCCCGCGGCCGGATGTCGTGGCGCTCAGCATGGACATGTCCCGCGAGGGCATCATCAAGACCGTGCTCGAGGAAGGGTACTCCCGGATGCCGGTCTACCGCGGAACGATTGACAACATTCTCGGGGTCGTCTACACGAAGGACCTTCTCGGGCTGATGGAGTACCGGGACTTGATCATCCTCCAGGATGTGATCCGCCCGGCGTACTTCGTCCCGGAAACGAAGAAGATCAGCCAGCTTATGCGCGAGCTGCAGCAGCGGAAAATCCACATCGCCATCGTGATTGACGAGTTCGGCGGGACCTCGGGAATCATCACCATGGAGGATATTCTTGAAGAGATCGTGGGGGAAATCCACGACGAATATGACGAAGACCTGAAAGATGTGGAGCAGGCCTCGGACGGGACATTCCTCGTCAACGCCCGGATGCCGATCAAGGAATTCAATGAACGGTTCATTGCAGACATACCGCCTGCGGAGGATTACGAAACGATCGGCGGGCTCCTCCAGAAACTCACGGGGAGGATTCCTGAAATCGGAGAAGAAATCAATCACGACAATCTGTCTTTTACCGTGATGAAAAAGAGCCAGAGACGCATCCGGCAGGTGAAACTCCGAAAGAAGGATCCTGGGGCGGCGCACTCCGTTCCGTCCGCGACACACGCGTGAGCTCCCGGAAGAAAATACTCGTCGTCTTTGGCACGCGGCCGGAAGCCATCAAGCTCGCGCCTGTGATCGGCGAACTGCTGAAACACCCGAAGGACTTCGTCACGCGGGTGTGCGTGACGGCCCAGCACAGGGAGATGCTGGACCAGGTGCTCGCGATATTCAAGATCCGGACGCAGTATGACCTCAACATCATGCACAAGGGGCAATCCCTGGAAGATGTAACATCGAGGGTCATTCTCGGCATGAAAGAGATTCTCGCCATCGAGCGCCCGGACATGATTCTCCTCCAGGGGGACACAACAACAGTGATGGCGGCCGCGCTGGCCGCGTTTTATGCCGGGATCCCCGTGGGGCACGTTGAAGCCGGTCTCCGCACGTGGGACAAAAGGAGTCCCTTCCCGGAGGAGATCAACCGCGTGATGGCCACCCACCTGTCCGACCTGCATTTTGCGCCTACCCAGCAGGCCCGCAGGAACCTGCTCCGTGAAGGGATCGCCCCCGGACGGATTGTTGTCACAGGGAACACCGTCATCGACGCCCTGTTCCATGTCCGTTCCGCTGTCACAGGGTCGAGAAGACAGTTCGAGAAAATGTTTTCCGACGTCGATTTCTCAAAGCGCATGATACTTATCACCGGACACCGCCGGGAGAACTTCGGTGAGGGCTTCCTGGACATCTGCCGGGGAATACGAACGGTCGCCCGGCGGCACCCCGAGGTGGAGATCGTGTATCCGGTTCATCTGAACCCGAACGTGCAGAGACCCGTCCGCTCCATTCTCGGCCATCTCCCCAACGTTCACCTTATGGACCCCCAGCCCTATCTTCCGTTCGTTTTTCTGATGGAGGTCTGCTACCTGATCCTTACCGACTCCGGCGGCGTTCAGGAAGAGGCTCCGTCGCTGGGCAAACCTGTACTCGTAATGCGCGCTCATACCGAACGCCCCGAAGCCGTGAAGGCGGGCACCGTCCGACTCGTCGGCACTTCGTCACGAAAGATCGTGAGCGAGATAGAGCGCCTGCTGACGAACCGGACCGCGTATCTCACAATGAGCAGGGCCCACAACCCTTACGGCGACGGAAAATCAAGCGGCCGCATTGTCCGGGCCCTCCGAACATACCTGCGTGTGCACCGTTGAAGCACGTGTACATTTTCTCCCCGATCCCGTATTCGTTCCTGCACCAGCGCCCGCAGAAGATCGCAGACCAGTTCGTCAAACGCGGGATCCCCCTGACGTTCATAGAGCCATGCGGACTGAGCGAATATCTCGATGGCCGGAAGAAGGGACTGGTGAGGCTGGTACTGTATTCGATCCTGTACCAGGCCATCGGCTTCCTCTCGTTGCTCATCCCCGGGAGCAGGTCCACACCCCGGCGCCGGAGGGGACGAGGCTCCGCAGAACCGACGCTTTCAATTGTCCCCATGCCGATGGTGTACCCATCGAACCGCGTGGACTCGGGACTTCTTGAGAAAGTGAACGCCGCCATATTCCGGCAGGCCCTCAAACGGCGGGTGCTCCGGTTTGTCTGCGAAGATGAGGAATCGATTGCCATTGTGCAGAATCCTTTCTGGGGACTTGTACTGCGGAGAGGGGATTTCACAACGATCGCATACGATTGCCTGGATGAAATCACGTTGTTTTCGGGGCGTGCCTCTGTTGAGAGATTCGAGGGCTATGAACGACATCTGATGGACATCGCCGGAATGACATTCGTCACAGCCGAAAAGCTGGAGGAGAGGCTTCTCGCAATCGCTCCAGGGCGGCCCGTTGTCCGCGTTCCGAACGGAGTGGATTTCGATTGGTTTCAGGAGTGCGCTGCTCGCGGGGGAATGCCGGCCGACATACAGGAGACGAGGCATCCCGTGGCGGGATATGTCGGGGTGTTGCGCGCCTGGTTCGACTACGATCTCATCGGCCACCTTGCGCTGACGATGCCGGATGTCTCATTCATCATCGTTGGTCCGATCGATTTCGATTTCCGGAATGCTCACCTACGCACGATACCGAACCTCCGCTGGCTAGGCAGGAGGGAATACGGCGAGATGCCCCGGTACATCAGCGCGTTTGATGTCTGCCTGATACCCTTCGTGGCAGGCGAAGTCTCCCAGACAACGAATCCCGTCAAGCTGTTCGAGTATTTTGCTCTCGGCAAGCCCGTCGTCTCAACGCCCATGCACGAACTTCTCCCTTTCAGAAACGACGGGTTGCTCCGGTTCGCGCAGGGGAGGGAGGGTTTCGTTTCTGCCCTCAGAGAGGCCCTGGCGGAACCGGCAGGGGAAGTCCAGGATCGGCGGCGCGAGGTGGCCCGCGATCATTCGTGGCACGCGCTCACGGAATTGATGCTGTCAAGCCTGAATGTCGGGGCAGACCCATGACCGACGGAAACGGGATCAACGGACGCGTCAGGAACTTCGTGCAGAAGGCATGGCATTCTCAAACGGTGGAGAACACCTTCTGGGTCGGGGCGGCTTCGGCCATGAGCGCGCTCCTCGGGGCCGTGATATCGGGATTGTATGCACGGACGCTGGGTGTCGAGGAGTACGGCGTCCTGATGCTCATCATCTCCATCGTCACGATGATGATTGCGCTCTCAGATCTCGGGATCGGCGGATCGATCGTGAGGTTCGGGTCGGAAATGCTTGCCCGCGGGGATGAGAACGGTTTCCGATCGGTCCTGAGCGTCGCCCTCATCGCGAAACTTGTCCTCTCCGGGATCGTCCTGGCCGGAGCGGTCCTATTCATCAACCCGATCGTGGGAATGGTCTTCAAACATGTCGACAGCAGCATCAACTCGTACTTTCTCCTGTCGCTTGTCGCGGTCGCTTTCGGCATGCTGGCGACATTTTTCCCCCCGATTTTCCAATCGCACAGGGAATTCCGCACCCTTGCCGCGGTGTCGATTTCCCAGCCGGTTATGAAGGTGGTGGTCCTTGTCGTGTTTGTATATGGTTTCATGTCCAGCTCGCTCCAGGTGGTTGACGCCCTGTGGATTGAGATCGCAACCGGCGGCGCATTCCTGGTGCTGAGCTACATGTGCGCCCCCCGGAACGTGATCTCGTTCCAGAGAGCCGACCGCCAGCTGCGCCGCAGGATGCTCTCGTTCAACAAATGGCTCTCGCTGTACTACATCCTCAATCTGGTTGGCGGGCGAATGGACGTCTTTTTCGTGGGAGGGCTTGCCGATGCGCGCTCCCTCGGAATGTACCTGGCTGCGTCGAAGATTGCCTCCATCGTGATCATCGTTACGAATTCCTATCTCACGGTGCTCCTCCCCGAACTGTCGTCGGCGATTACTCCGGAAATGATAAGGAAGAAACAGCGACATTCGATCCTGATCGTCAGCCTGTTCGCTCTCGGCATCCTTCTCCTGGCCCTGGCGGCAGATCTCGTTGTCACAATCGTTTTCGGACCGAAATTCGCGGGTACGGGGACGATGATCCGGGTTATGTGCATCGGATTGCTCTGCGTCGTGGGCGCATACCCCCTGAATGCGACGCTGTTCGCGTGGAACCGGTCCGAGGTGTTTCCGATCATGTCGGCAGCGGGCATTGCCGCTCTGATTGCAGGGAACGCGATCTTCATTCCGCGCATGGGCGCACTCGGCGCGGCGCTGGCATTCTCGCTCAGCGCCCTCGTTGGCTTTTTGATGTCGAGTGTGATATATTTTCTTCACCGGAGAAAGCGGGCGCATGAATCCACCGGGCACACTCTTTGAATGCGGTATCTGCGGCGGGACGGCCGGAGAGCTCCTGTTCCCGGCCAGGGATTTCAATTTCCAGACGACGGACGAGTCCTTTTCGGTTGTCCGTTGCTCTGCGTGCGGCACGGCTCAAACGGCCCCCCGGCCTCCTGAACAGACGCTGGGACGCTACTATCCGCCATCGTATTATCCGACCGGGGGATATACCCGGGCATACTACCGCAGGAAGATACAGCCTTCGCAGCGGGAAAAGGTCGACATCCTGCGCCGGTTCCGGTCGTCCGGCACGATTCTGGATGTGGGATGCGGCGCGGGGTTCTTCGTGCGGGAGGCAACGGAACGGGGATTCTCCGCGCAGGGAATCGAGCTCAGCCGGGAGGCGATCGAATTCGGAAGGAGGGAGGGCGGCGTACGACTCACGGAAGGGGATCTCCTGCACGCGAACTTCCCGGACCGTTCTTTTGATATCGTGACGCTGTGGCACGTGCTGGAACATCTTTCGCGCCCCGTGGAGACTCTGAAGCGGATCCGGGCTCTCCTGAAGCCGGGGGGGCTCCTGATCATCGCCGTGCCGAATTTCGACAGCCTGCAGGCGCGCGTCTTCCGCGGTCGCTGGTACCACCTGGAAGTGCCACGCCACCTCTATCACTTTACCCCTCACGGGCTGCGGAGCCTCCTCGATGCCGGCGGCTTCGATGTGCGGGAGGAGCTCCACCGATCCCCGGAGCACAACTGGGCCGGGATCCTCGGGAGTCTGGTTCCACTGGTAGCGGCGAACGGATCTTTCGGGGGGCGCCTCGGGCGTCTGCTTGTGGGCCGTCCGCTCTCCCGGGCCGCAGCCGCAATGGAAACTGCGATTCATCGGGGGGGCACATTCACGCTCATTGCAGAATCGAAACTGTAACCCGACCATGGACGGCGCTGTGACACAGCCGGATGTTTCCATAGTGTTCACCCAGTGGAATGTGCGTGATATGCTGCGGGACTGCATCCATTCCGTGCGGGAGAAGACAAACGGACTGACGTACGAGATCATCGTCGTCGATGACGGTTCGACCGACGGGAGCCCGGAGATGGTCCGGGCGGAATTCCCCGAGGTGATCCTCACGGTCAACCAGACAAACATCGGAGTCGCAAAATCCTACAACAAGGGGGTAGCGCTTGCACACGGGAGGTACATCCAGATGCTGAATTCGGACATGGTGCTTGTGAACAACGCGATCAAGATCCTGCTCGAATTCATGGAGACCCATTCCGATGCCGGCGCATGCGCCGGGAAGCTCCGCAACCGCGATATGACGACACAGGTGTCGTTCGGGTCGTTCCCCGGTCTCCTTCAGGCGTTCACTCAGGCCTTCGGCATGTCCCACCTCGTCCCGTTTGTTCGATGGCCGCAAATCGGGATCATCCCTGATGAGTCCCTCGCGTCTCCAATGGAAGCCGAGTACCTCTCGGGTGCGGACATGCTGATCAGGAGGGAAGTGATCGACGCCATAGGTTTTTTCGACGAACGCTACACGAGTTATTGCGAGGAAACCGATTTCTGCTACCGGATCAGGCATGACACAGACTGGCGGCTGTATTACGTTCCCGCTGCTGAGATCATTCATTTCGGCGGACAGTCTTTCAGCAAGGTACCGGAGTATCGTCTCCGTCTGATGTACTCAGGGTACAACAAGTTTCTCACGAAACACCACGGGCGGCTCTATTCGCTGGCGACCCGGATGCTCTACGCGTTCCAGTTTGCGCGCCGATGGGCCGTGGCCCGGATCAGGTACGTAGTGTCACCCGGGGAAGACTGCCGGGGGATGATCACCGAGTCGGCCTGGCACGTAAAATACGCTCTCTTCCCGCAGGAAGAGCGAATCTGACACAACCCAGGGAGGACCGCCTTTATGGCAGGCTCACTCATACGGCGCCACGCACTCCGGTTTCACGAGGACGACCGTGGAATACGATACAACGACATCTTCCCCGTCGAGAAAGGTGACGTCAATGCGACGATCGTCTATCCGGGAGCGCTGTCGGCGTGGCACCGGCACCAGTTTCAGGATGACTATCAGATCTGCGTGAAAGGCGCGCTCAAATTCGGTTTCTGCGACGCCCCGGCCCACGAGAAAGGAACCGTGGAGTGGGTCTACTCCTCGGAACGGAGCACGAAGGACGGCGCGCTTTTCATACCACGCGGGATCTGGCACGGATATTACAATTTCACCAACGAGCCGGCCGTCGTCCTCTACTGGCTTACGGGAAAATACAACCCGGACGACGAGGAACGAAAGACCGTCGAGGCCATGGGGTTTGACTGGATGCGCAGTGCAAAATAGGATACTTGTCACCGGCGGAACAGGGGAGCTGGCAGGGGAGATCCTGAAGAGAGACGGTAACATCCTGGCGCCGTCCAGGAAGGAGATGGATTTCTCTTCGTACGATTCAATCGAATCGTACTGCGCAACGAAGGGGGTGTCTGTCGTCATCCATGCCGGAGCGGTCACCAACAGATTCAACGAGGACGCCGACGAAGGTTACCTGCTGTCCAATATCATCGGGACGGCAAACGTCGCGCTCTGGTGCAGGAGGCACAACGCCCGGCTGGTGTACATATCCTCTGATTACGTTTACCCGGGAGAGAGGGGGGGATACTCGGAGGAGTCGCCGGTCCTGCCCGTGAACCGGTATGCGACGTCGAAGCTCGGCGGCGAATGCTCCGTCCGTTTGCTCGCGAACAGCCTCATCGTGCGCACATCATTTTACCGGGCACTGAGCTTTGCACAGGGGTGCACCGACCAGTATTCGTCCCGTATGCCCATTGAGGAAGCGGCGGAAGCCATCTACCGCCTGGCGCTCATGGATGACGTCGCCGGCGTCATCAACGTCGGCCGGCCGGGACCCCGCTCGATATTTGAAATCGTCAAGAGTGAATTCAATCCAGACGTGCGGCCCGTTCGGCGAAGGGACATCGCGATCCCCTACGCCCTGCCGCACGATTCATCGATGAACACAACCCGGTTCAACAACCTGATGACCGACGCCACGACCCCTTCGAAAATACAATCTGCGTGCAGGATATGCGGGTCGGGAACGCTCCTGCGGTACCTCGACCTCGGTTCGACGCCCCTGGCGAACTCGTACGTCAAACCCGCGGACCTTTCCTCCCCCGAATTCAGAGAGGAGCTGGAGCTTCAGGTGTGCACCACCTGCGGGCTGTCTCAATTGACCAGAGTCGTTCATCCGGACCTGATGTTCAAAAACTATCTGTACGTCAGCTCCACAACGGCGACATTCCGGAAGCACTGCGAAGAGCTCGCGCTGACTTCCTCCCGTGTCGCGGGTGCGAAACCGGGAGACCTGGTGATGGATATCGCCAGCAACGACGGGTGCCTGCTTTCGAAATTCCAGGACATCGGCATGCGCGTGGTCGGCATCGACCCCGCGGAAAACCTCGCTGCGGAAGCCAACGCGGCGGGCATCCGGACACTGAACGCTTACTGGTCCCCGTCCCTCGCGAAGGACATCGGCGGGCGCTTCGGCAATCCCGTGGTGATCACGGCGACAAACGTCTTCGCACATGTGGATGATGTGCACAGTTTCGTCGAGGGGGTGGCCTTCTGCATGGCGCGCCGGGGAGTGTTTGTCATTGAATGCCCCTACGTCCTCGACTTCATCGGAAAGAACGAGTTCGATACGGCCTATCACGAACATCTCTCGTACATCGGGATCACCCCGCTGGTGACCCTGATGGGCATGCATGAGATGGATGTCTTCGATGTGGAGTACTTCCAGGACCTGCACGGCGGAACGATCAGGACGTATGTGTGCAGGAAGGGGGAACACGAACGCACGCCCAGGGTGGAGGAATACCTCGGCCGCGAGGCCGCGTTCGGCATCACTGCCGCCGGGCCGTACCGAGCCTTCGCGGACCGCGTCCTTCTCAACAAGCGTCAGCTCCGGGAGCTGATCGACCGGGAAGTTGCAGCGGGGAAGGTCATCTGGGCCTACGGCGCGAGCGCCAAGGGGAATACTCTCGTGAACTTCTTCGAGATCAGCGACCGCGATGTTCCGGTCGCCATCGACGACAATCCGAAAAAATGGGACTATTATACACCCGGGGCGCACATGCGCATCGCGGGGATCAAGGAGCTGGGCGGGGCCAGAGTTGATTACCTGCTCCTCCTCGCGTGGAATTTTCAGAAAGAGATCATTGCCCGCTGCCGGGCGGCGCACTATGCCGGCGGCTACATACTCCCCGTTCCCGTTCCAATCACGATCTCCGACACCTCAGCAGGAGCACCCCGCACATGAAAGTCGTCGCCGTCACCGGTTGCCTCGGATTCATGGGTTCTCATTTCACGCGTGCCTGCCTCGGACGGGGCTGGAGGGTATGGGGGGTTGACAAGAAGACGTACGCCGCACGCGCAGAGCATCTGGAAGAATTCCAGCGTTCGAAGTCCTTCAGGTTCCTCGAGGCCGACATCGCGACCATGGACCATCTGTATGAAGTGGACATCGTCTTCAATTTTGCCGCCGAAACGCACGTCGACAACAGCATCGTCGACAGCAAGCGGTTTCTCCACACGAACATCATGGGAGTGGAGAACCTCCTGGAGCTGGTCCGCGCAAAGCGCAACTATGAAATGCCCATGCTCGTCCAGCTGAGCACGGACGAAGTGTACGGCGACCTGACCGCCGGCAACCACAGGGAAACCGACCCTCTCCGGCCGAGCAACCCGTATTCCGCGAGCAAGGCCGCTGCCGATATGCTCATCCTCGGCTGGCACAGAACGCACGGCGTACCGTTCGTTATCGTCAGGCCGACGAACAACTACGGCATCGATCAATATCCCGAAAAGTTGATCCCGAAATCTGTCAAGTACCTGTCGCTGGGAAAGAAGATACCTCTTCACGGCGACGGGTCATTCGTGCGGAACTGGCTGCACGCCGATGACACCGCGTCGGCGATACTGCATATCGTCGAGCACGGTGAACGGAATTCCATCTACAATATTTCCGGCAACTACGAGGCGCAGAACAAAGACGTGGTCGCCAAGGTGCTCCGCTGCTATTTCGGAAGGGATGTCCCTCTCGAGGAGCACGCCCAGTTCAACTACGTCCGCATGGGCGAAGACATACGCTATTCGCTGGATGATTCCCGTTTGAGGAACCTCGGCTGGACGAACACTCGGAATTTCGACCAAGAGCTGACCCGGATTGTTGAGTTCTACAAAGACAAGTTTACGTGGTGAACTCCCTGCCGGAGGCCGGCCGTCTCTCCCATGAATGTCCCGCTCGCGTTCTGTTCGGTGATCATCGTCAATTACAACGGAAGGCACCTTCTCCGCGACTGTCTCACCGCTGTGCTAGCGCAGGCGTATGACCGTTTTGAGGTCATCGTCGTGGACAACGCCTCTACCGACGAAAGCGCCGGATACGTTGAAACGAATTTCCCGGCCGTCACGCTCGTCCGGGCGCCCCGGAACCTCGGGTTCGCAGGCGGCAACAACGAGGGGGTAAGGCATGCAAAAGGAGACCTGATCGTCCTGCTGAACAACGACACCATCGTCGCGGACGGCTGGCTGCGTGCCCTTGTCGAAGCTGTGGCACCCCCCTCCGTGGCCATCGCCGGTTCGCTGATACGGACGGAAGGGATCCCTGAGAAGTATTATCAGATGAATGGCTCGCTCAATTTCCTCGGACATAACATCATGAGGAAATTCCACCGGCCAGAAAACACGTTCTTCGCAGGCGGAGCATCGCTCATCTACAAGCGTGACCTCCTGGGAGCGCCCTTCGATGATGAGTACTTCCTGTACCTTGAGGACGTGTACCTGAGCCTGCGCGCCCGGTTTCTCGGCCGTGGTGTCGTGCAATCTCCCGCGTCCCGGGTACGACATCTCGGGAGCGACACGACCCGCAGACAACAGGCGTCGCTCATGACCATGTACCAGGAACGGAACCGGCTCCTGAACATGCTCCTCTTCTTCAGCACGCCGACGCTCCTGAAGCTCCTCCCCCTGTTCGCCGCGAACGTTTGTTCGAAACTCGCGGCGTCGCTCCTTATCCGCCGGTACTCGTTTTCGGGCCTTCTCCGCGCCTACCTATGGCTGCTCGTACACCCGGTGAGGATTGCCGGGAAACGCCGGACGCTCCGTGCAGCGAGCAGCGTGGCGGAGATCGAGGTCACCACATGGATGACATCGGACCTTACCAACGGGGAGTCGGTGCCGGGCAAAGCCGTCAACGCATGTGCGCATCTGTATTTCCGCCTGACGGGTATTCGCACGCTCGAGGATACGCCGCCGGGGACGCGATGATCTCTATTGTCATCGTCCAGTACAACTATCCCGACCTGACGGCGCGGGCGGTCGAATCCCTCCGGCTGCACCACCGGGGCGAGCTCGACATTACGGTCGTTGACAACGGATCCTCTGACGCCGACGCCCGTGCGGCCACGGAACAACTGACCGGTTGCAAAGTGATATTCAACCCGGTGAACGCGGGGTTCGGCGCAGCGAATAACGCGGGTGCCCGGGGATCCCACGGCGATCTTCTCCTGTTTCTTAACAACGATACACTTGTACAGACGGAAATTCTTCCTCAGATCGAGTCATATTTCGAAGGAAATCCTTCCTGCGGCGCGGCAGGCCTGAAACTTCTTAATGAGGACGGAACGGTGCAGTATTCGACCGGGAAATTCCCCACGGTCTGGTCTGAGTGGCGCATGAGCCGGAGGCAGGAATTGTACGGGAGCCAGGGCACAGCCCGCCGGGACTGGGTGTCCGGGGCGGCTCTCGCGGTCCGGCGGACCGTCTTCAATGATGCCGGGGGTTTTGACGAGCGATACTTCATGTACTTCGAGGATGCCGACCTCTGCGCGCGCATTCACGATGCGGGCCATGAGATTCACTACCTCCCCGCTGTCGGCGTGGTTCACCTCGGGGGAGGGAGCCAGCCCGGAGGGCTATCTCCCTCGGTCCAGAAGGAGTATCGCCGGTCGCAGCTTCTGTACTATTCACAGCATGATTCGATGATCGACAACGTTCTCCTCAGAGCCTATCTGGCCGCTTCGTTTCTGTTCCGCCGTCTCCTGGGTACCCGCGATCAGCGGTCGGTCGCTTCCTCCGTCTTCCCGACACTCTTCCGGTCTTCAGATGAACATCGGCATTGACGCCAGGAAGTATTTCGACTTCGGGATCGGGACGTATATCCGGAATCTCGCCTCCTGTTTTGACCGCCAGGAACAGGACCGGTTTACGTACTTTGCAGCGCCGCAGGACGCGGAAATCATCAGGCGCACGCACCGGGGGAAGACGATCGTCAATTTGTCGGGGAAATATTCCCTTGGAGAACTCATTTCGGTGTCATTCCAGGCGAACCGGGCCGGAATCTCATTGTTCCACGCGCCCCACTACACACTCCCGTTCGGGCTGTCAATGCGGCGTGTGGTCACGATTCACGATGTGATCCACCTCCGGTTTCCCGAGTATTTCTCGCCGGTCCAGCGCGCATACGCCAGGGTAATGATCGGACACGCATGCAGGGCGGCGGACGCAGTCATCGTGGATTCAGCGTTTGCAGGGAAGGAACTCCTCCGGTACATTCCATGTCCTCCGGGGAAGGTCCATGTCATCCCGCTCGGCGTATCGGGGGACTTCGCCCCGTCTCTTGACAACGCGTCTGCCGATGACTTCAGGAGGAAACACAATATCAACGGGAGGTTTCTTCTCTACGTCGGGAGTCTCAAGCCGCACAAAAACGTCTCCGCCCTCATCAGATCAATTTCCGCGCTCCGGGGTCGGACGCACGTGCAGGTCGTGTGCGTGGGGGAGAGGCTCGAGGAAAATGCGCCGCTCCATTCCCTTTGCATCAGCGCGGGCGTGGGCGACCGGGTACGAAGCCTCGGGTGGCTCGCCGAGCCGGACCTGATCGCCGCGTACCGTGCCGCCTCGGCGCTCGTGATGCCGTCGCTGTACGAGGGCTTCGGATTCCCTGTGCTCGAAGCCATGGCGTGCGGCACACCCGTGATCGCCTCGAACGCTGCGTCGATACCGGAAGTCATTGGGGATGCCGGGATCCTCCTTGATCCGACGGCCCAGGGAGACCTGGCCGCTGCAATGGTATCGGTCCTCGATGATTCCTCCCTCAGGGATTCCCTGCGTGAGAAGGGGCTCAGGAGGGCGAAGCTCTTCACATGGAACCGGTGCGCTGAACGTACGTTGAATCTCTACAGGTCGCTCGCATGAAACTGGGGATATTCGGCGGGACATTTGACCCGGTGCATCACGGACACCTCATCGTCGCCGAGTTCGTCCGCGAAAGCGTCGGACTTGACCGTGTCGTGTTCATACCGACACTGATCTCTCCACACAAAATCGATGCCGCCGTCACGTCCGCACTCCACCGGCTTGCGATGCTCCGGGAAGGAGTAAAAGCCAACCGGTTCTTCCGGGTCTCAGACATGGAGATTGAGAGGGGAGGGGTTTCGTATACCGTGGACACACTGCGGGCGATGCGCGAGGAGAACGCGAAGGACGAATTCTTCCTGCTGATCGGCGCTGACAACCTGAGGGAGTTCCGCTCCTGGAAGGATCCCGCCGAAATAGTGACGATGGCGAAGCTTGTCGTCATGAACCGGCCGGGTTTTGCCGCCGCTGCGGAAGACCCGTCACTGCCGAAGGACGTCATCCAGTGTCCGGTCCCCTCCGTCGATATCTCCGCTACCGAGATCCGCCGCAGGGTGCGGAAGGGGCTTTCAATAAGTTACCTTGTCCCTCCTTCCGTCTCCCGGTATATCGGCCGGCACAGGCTCTATCGTCAGCCCTGAATGGCCTCCCTGCCGGACTCCGGGGCTAGGGAGACCGGCAAACCCAGAGGGTCCCCGAGCAATGAAGCCAGGGGGAGAGGGCGCTCAGCGTGGCATTCAGGATTTTACCTGCAGTGTTGAGCTCCCACCGGCGCTCAGGATGCTGGAGAAATCGCGAATCGGCGTACAACCCCATATTCATCGGTGGACGGAAGTCATCAGGTGCTTTGTCCACGATCAGGAACCCCGCCTCCCGCAGGAGTGCTTCAAACTGGCCGCGCGAATACCTGTATTCTTCAAACTCCATCTCGACCCCCTTAATTCTGCGATAGGAGATCTGAAGGCTTTTGATTCGGTTGAAGAGGGCGACGCGCATGAAATTCTGGGTCGGGACAGTGACAAGAAAAAGTCCTCCGGCTTTCAGGATGCGACGGACTTCCGCAAAGGCCGCCTGGGGTCCGTCCTCGAAATGCTCAATGACGCCGAGCGAGATCACGGCTTCGAATGACCGGTCGGGATACCCTGTCTTGAGTACATCCCCGTATTCGATCGGGACATCGGGATCGAATGCTTTAGCAGCAGCGATTTCCGTGCGCGCAATGTCCATCCCGACGACGTCAAACCCATGTCGCCGGAGGTAGAACACCCAGCGGCCACGACCCGCGCCGGCCTCCAGGATCTTCCCCTCACGCGGGAGGTACTTCATGAAGGCCGGCTCAAGAGTTTGAAGTGGACAGAGCCCGATGTCAGCTTCGAGATCCCCCGAACCCCCGACCTGGCCGAGGGCCTCACGCGATTCTGAGAGTGCGGCAGGCGCGTACCGTTTGAAGACCTTTCCCATATTGTTCATGCGTCAATCACCAGTATTTGAGAACCCGTGTGCCCACGCGCCCTCCAAAAGCGATAGAGTTCGTGGGAAATCCCTTTCAATGGCCAAAGGTAACAACGGACCCTGCAAGATTCAAGTCTCGGAATGGCCGCCTCCGGGAATCGACCTGAAGCACCACGCCATCGACGTCAACGGACTGTGGGCTCTATTGACCGCTTGATTGGGTTCCGGGTTTTCCGTATCATGGGACCGGGAGAAGGAGCGGAAGCCTCCGATTTCGGAAGACGGAGACGCCCTCGTAGCTCAGTATGGATAGAGCGACGGTTTCCTAAACCGCAGGTCGCGTGTTCGACTCACGCCGAGGGCACATCGAGAACGAGAAAGGCCCGGAATTTCCGGGCCTTTCTCGTCTGTTGTTCCCTTCACGGAGCTGTTGATGCGGCGGGTGAATGCGCGCAGGATTTTCTCCGCTACCGGGAAGTGTCGGCGGACTGCGGCGCGCGCGCCGTGTGGCGGACCATCTTAAAGGACTCCTCGCATGAAGCGCAGACCCGCTTCGCGGGGTCTTCTTCCAGGTCGGCACGAGTGAGAGGCCGTTTGCACCCGATGCAGTAGCCGTACGTCCCCTTTTCAACCCTCGAGAGGGCCTCTCGGAGCTCCCCAAGCCTGTGGTCGCTCTTGTAGGAGAGGGCGATGTCTATATCGCGGTCCGAGATCTGGACGCTGGGTGAAGGCTCCGCGGGCCGCTCGAAATCGTAGTTGAGCTTGAGGTACTCGAACAAATTGGAGATGATGACGCGCCTCATTGAGAGTTTGCTCACCGCCATAAGTCCCTCACTGGTTCGCTGGAACCGGATGTTCTAAGCACGTCTGGCCGGCAGAGAATTTCTTGCCGGATCACTTGTTCAATGGTATGTATTTTCGGCGTTATTGTCAACAGATTTTTGCGAATAAATATAAAATAATAGCGACTTGTCCCCCGATGCCCACACATGAGTTCCTGGCGTGGATCACAGAATACGGATACGCGGGAATCTACTTCCTCCTGGTTCTCGGAGTTGTGGGTCTCCCCATACCCGATGAGACACTACTCACACTGACCGGGTATCTGGTTTTCAAAGGGACGCTTCACATCGTCCCGGGCTTCGCATGCGCGTTTCTGGGAACTGTGTCCGGCATTACCATAAGCTACTGGATTGGGCGGATCGGAGGCGCGCGATTCCTCCACAGGTTTGGAGAGCGGCTGCACATCAGGGCGGAGTCTATCGACCGGGTGCATGCGTGGTTCAAGCGATGGGGGCACTGGTCGCTGACGATCGGGTATTTCGTCCCGGGCATCCGCCATGTAATCGCGATAGTCGCGGGGAGCTCGGGTCTTGAATACCGGACGTTTGCATTGTTTGCGTATTCGGGTGCGCTCCTCTGGGCCGGGGTCTTTATTTCCGCCGGATACTATCTGGGTGAGCGTTGGCAGGCGTTTCCTCAGGCGATGACGAATACCGCACTATGGGTTCTTGCGGCTGCACTGTCGGGGGGATTGATCTTCTGGGCTATCCGCACGTTCCGCCGGGGGAAGGGGCGATGATCTTACGGCTTCGCTGAGTTCCGGGCAAGCTCCGTAGCGTCCTCAAGAAGGCCGGGATCGACGGCCGAGGCGCTGAGACGAACAGCGTTCTTCACGTTTTCACATGATTTCGACCCGATAGGAATGGAACTCACGCCGTCACTGCACGCCATGAGAGGGAGAGTGAGGGGTGTGATGAGTTCCGAGTCGCCGCTGCTGAGATCAAACAGGAGGTTGATCCCGGCAGCGTTGTCCGAAGCCCGGTCTGCCCGAGCAGCCTCTTTGGAATTTCGTCCATGGCATTCCCCGCTAAAAAAGGCTGAGCTTCACGTATCGCTGGGGATTCTCCCGCAGGTCCTTTACGAGCAGGTTCAGATTCATTGCCAGGGAGTCCATGTGATTATACAGGCGCTCATCCTGGACGAGCTTTCCGAGCGTCCCTTCGCCGTTCCTTATCTTCACGAGCACTCCATTGAGCGCCTCCGTGGTGGTCTCGAGTTTCAGCGAAACGCGTTCCATGTTTCGCGACCACTGTGCAAACGATGTCACGCTGGTGTCGATGTTCGGCCGCTCGGTCACCGCAATCGTGTCAAGGGTCCTGGCGAATCTCGCAAGGTCACGCGAGAAAGCCGAGATGTCCGAAAAACTTGCGTCGGCGCTTTTTCCCCCGGCGTGTATGACCTCCTCCAGCCTGGCCGACGAGCGCTCAAGCTCGAACACGATCTTCTGAATCCGTTTCCGGGTCGGCTCGTCGAATGTGGAATTCACATTCTCGAGGATCCCCAGCACGTTTGATGTGATGGGGGAGAGGGTTGCGGTCAGCTCGGAGAGATCCGCCTCGTATACGCCCCCGAGTGAATCCCCGTTCGCAAGCATCACGGTGTCCACCCCCGGGGCGATCTCTATGAACTTTCCACCCATGATTGTCTCGCTCTTCAAAATCGCTTTCGAGTCCTTCGGCAAATGCACTTTCATCTGAATCGAGAGGCTCACCCCGATCCCCCGTCCCACCATCGACATGGTTTCCACGCGCCCTATCGCGAGTCCGGCGACTGTCACCACGTCCCCTTCCTTCAGACCCTGCACGTTGCGGTAGGACACCTTGAGTGCATACTGTTTGGAGCGAAGGTCGATGCCGCGGAGGTACACGATACCTGCGATGAATATCACGGCGGCAGCCAGCACGCCCACCCCGATTCGGGCTTCGTTGCTCCATTTCATGTCAGTCGCGTCCTTGAGGTTGAGAGGGAACTGCTGATGTACTTCCGGACATCCTCGTTCGTGCTGCTCTCGATCTCTGCCCGTGTGCCGGTCGTGAGCGTTATTCCGCCGTCCAGAATGGCGAACCGGTCGCCAACAACGAATGCACTGTGAATGTCGTGTGTCACGACGATGGAGGTCACACCGAGCTTCGTCCGCAGATCGTTGATGAGGACGTTGATTTCATCGGCGGTCTCCATATCGAGCCCCGTCGTCGGTTCATCGTAGAGCATGTACCGGGGACTCGGGACGATCGCCCGCGCCAGACCGACCCGTTTCTTCATCCCCCCGCTCAGGTTCGCCGGCATGGCACGCTCGGTGTTCTTCAGGCCGACGACTTCGAGGGAGTAGCTGACCCGGTCGGCGATCTCGGATTCGTTCAGCTCGAGTTCGTCCTTCGCCCGCCCCCTCCGGAGCGCGAGCGCGACATTCTCTCCCACGGTGAGGGAATCGAACAGGGCGGCTCCCTGAAACAGAAATCCGAACTTGAAACGGAGTTCCCTCAGCCTGGGATAGGTCATCGACAGCACATCAATCCCGTCCACGCTGATCGACCCCGAGTCGGGCCTGAGCAGGCCGAGAATCATCTTCAACATGACGCTCTTTCCCCCCCCGCTCCTCCCGAGCACGACAAGCGTCTCTCTGTCCCGGACATCGATACTCACGCCGCGAAGAACCGGCCGTTCATCAAAACTCTTCCGGATATCCCTGATCGTTATCATTCAGAGCAGCGTCGAGGCAAGTATGAAATCGAGGATCACGACCGCCAGACATGTGAGGACGACGGTGGACATCGTTGCCTTCCCGACGCCCGCGGAACCCCCGGAGACATAGTATCCCTGGTATGAGGCGATGGATGTGATCGTGTAGCCGAATATCGTCGCCTTCGTCAGCCCGAACAGGGCATCACGCGTGACGAACGACGACTTCATCCCCGCCAGGAACGCGCCAGCCGGGATGTGTGCGACGATCACGGCCCCGAAGAGGCCCCCGAGCACAGCCAGAAGATCTCCGAAGACCACAAGAACGGGAAACATGACCACACCTGCGAGTATGCGGGGAGTGATGAGGAACGAGATCGAATCGAATCCCATCGCTTCCAGCGCGTCTACCTGCTCGGTCACGCGCATCGATCCGATCTCGGCCGTGATGGTGGCGCCGACTTTCCCGGCGAGAACAAGAGCCGTCAGGAGCGGCGTGAGTTCGAGCAGAACCGATTTGATGACAAGTCCGCCCACCACGGACCTGGGAATCCACGAATAGAGCTGATACGCCGACTGGACTGCGGTCACCATGCCCACAAACGTCGAGACGAATATCACGATCGGGATCGAGTCATTGCCGATCTGGACCATCTGGCTGAAGAAATTCGTGCCTGATTCCCGGGCGTTCCGCAGGTTTCGCACCATCCACCAGATAAGGCCGAAGTACATCCCGAGGTGTTCGAGGAAGGATATGGTATGGCGGCCGATTGCGTCGAATACGAGGGGGCCCCGGGTGCGCGACGCGCGGGCTTCCGGTGTGGCGACTTCCATTGGGTCGGCTGGACGAGGGATCGTGATTCTGGACAGGCAAGAACTGCCTGATTTGAAATGAATGGAATATGAAGTCGAGATGCAAACACCTGAGGATTCTCGTTGCATCTTTGTAAAAGTAGTTCTATATTTATAACATTAATTCTATATGGGAGTTTCCATGGAAAGTCAGGTTGACGAACTCGTCCGTTTCTTCAAGGCACTTGCCGAACCTAACCGGCTCAGGATCATCGGCCTCCTTGCGCAGAAACCGCAATCGGTCGAACAGCTCGCCTCCACACTCCGCGTCGGGGAATCGACCGTTTCCCACCATCTCTCCAGACTGGGACAGGCCGGTCTCGTATCCGCCCGTGCAGAGGGCTACTACAGCATCTACGCGCTGCATACGGCGGCGCTCGCCGGAATGGCAAAAAAGATACTCCACGAAGAGACCCTCCCGGGACTCGCGTTGGGAATGGACGTGGACGCGTACGACCGGAAGGTTCTTGCTGCCTTTTCTGATGCGAACGGCCGCATCAAGGCGTTTCCGGTACAGGAGAAGAAATTCCTCGTCATACTCAGGCATATACTCGAAGAGTTCGAAGCCGGGGTGAAGTACCCGGAGAAGCGCGTGAACCAGATCCTTGCGAAGTACAGTCCGGATACCGCCACCCTCCGTCGTTCACTCGTGGAACACGGGTTCATGGCCAGAGAAGGGGGAGGGGGAGCCTACTGGCGTGTGCAGAAAAAGACACCGGCTCACGCTGAAAAGGAACCGATGCCAGTCACGAAGGGCGTGTGACCGGTCGATCGGTTGCATTGTTCGCCGCGAATGATCGTCCTCACACTAGAACCGGGGCCGTGGCCCCGGAGGAGAATCGCTTGGGTTTGTTCGATAGATTCAAATCACCGGCGGCGCCAAGCCGCATGAAGGTGCCGACACGGTTCAAGTTTAAAGTCGAGAGGAAGACCGCAACGCAGGACATCGTGTTTGAAGTAGAAGTCAAGGGTCACTTCATCGCCACTGGAGGGAAACCCGACTTCATCCTCGAAAACGTGAAAGTGGAGGGCATGCCGAACATGGACCTGAACGGGTTCTTGCCGAAGGAGATCGACGAGATTAAAAGGCACGCGTTGAAAGTGGAATACCCCCGGCTCCTCGGCCTGAAGCCGTCTGGAATCTCTTCCCATTAGTTCGTATCTTCGTCTATTCACGATCGACAACCACCACTGAAGACGATACTTCATGCGCCTGAGTCAGGGCTTCGTCCCCACCGTCAAAGAGATCCCCGCTGACGCCACGATTCCGAGTCACCAGTTGATGATCCGTGCCGGGATGGTGCGCGCGCTGGCCGCGGGGGTGTACGTGTATCTTCCTCTTGCCCAGAGAGTTTTCGGAAAGGTCACCCGGATCGTCCGGGATGAAATGGACCGGATCGGCGGACAGGAACTTCTCCTCCCTGCGCTGAGTCCGATCGAACTCTGGGAGCAGACAGGCCGGGTGAAGGCGTTTGGTGACACCCTCTTCCACGTGAAGAATCGTCCTCTCGTCCTGGCACCGACGCATGAGGAAGTGGTCTGCTGGCTCGCCAAGAACCACATCTCATCCTACAAGGAGATGCCGCAGATCTGGTACCAGATCCAGGTGAAGTTCCGGAACGAGCCGCGCCCCCGTTCCGGGGTCCTCCGCGGACGACAGTTCATGATGAAGGACAGCTACAGTCTTGACCGCTCATGGGAAGGGCTGGACCGGGCGTACGACCTCCACGCGGAAGCTTACAGGCGGATTTTCACGCGGTGCGGGCTCCGTTTCTTTGTGGTGGGCGCATCGAGCGGAGCGATGGGGGGGACCGGCTCGCAGGAATTTATGATGGAGTCTCCTTCCGGGGAGGATGTCATCGCGCTGTCGGAGGACGGCTCATACGCCGCGAACCTGGAGGTGGCATCTTCGCAGGTCCCGGGGGCGGCGCGCGTTGCCGGCGACGCCCGGATGGAAGAAATACACACCCCCGGCGTCAAAACGATCGATGCACTGGCCGAATTCCTGCACGTTGATCAGGCTATGCTTGCAAAATCAGTTGTGTACTGGGGAGGGGACAGGCCGGTGCTGGTTTTGATGATGGGGAACGATTCGCTGAACGAATCGAAGCTTATGTCGGTCCTCGGTGTTGATGTCCGCCCGATTGAAGGGGAGAAGCTCAGGGAACTGACCGGTGCCGAGGGGGGATCAATCGGACCGGTCGGCCTCAAAGGCTTCATGATACTGGCCGACGCCCGTCTCAAGGGGGCGAACGGACTTGTCAGCGGTGCGAACAGAAACGACTACCACCTCAGGAACATCGACCTGGACCGGGACTGCACCATCGAGGGATACCACGACCTGCGCACCGTCCAGGAAGGGGAAACGTCCGTGAACGGAGGTGGGAAGCTGCGGATCGTGCGGGGGATCGAACTGGGGCACATATTCAAGCTCGGCACAAAATACGCCGATGCGCTCGGAGCGAAGTTTCTCGACGAAAACGGGAAGGAATCCCCGATCATCATGGGGAGCTACGGCATCGGCATTGACAGGATCATCGCGTGCCACATCGAACAGAACCACGATGAGAACGGCATCATCTGGGACAGGTCCATCGCCCCCTTCGACGTCCACCTCATCGCCGTGAGCACGCGGAGCGCACAGGTGACGGAGACCTCCGAAGCGCTCTACGGCGAGCTCGGGCGGAGCGGGATGGATGTCCTCTATGACGATCGCAAGGAGACGAGTCCCGGATTCAAGTTCAAAGACGCTGATCTCCTCGGCATGCCGTACCAGGTAATCGTTGGAGAGAAGAACCTCGCCAACGGCAACATCGAAATCAAGGAACGGAAGACGGGGAGAAGGAAGATCGTACCGAAGTCTGAGCTGGTGGAGACAGTCAGAGGTCTCGTCACTTCAAAGGAACCAGAATGGAAGCCATGAAGATACTCGTCAACGGCGAATGGCGCCAGACGGGCATCACGAGACAGGTATTCAATCCCTTCGAGAACAAGGCTGTCGGCGAAGTCAACCAGGCCACCTCACGCGACATCGATGACGCGATACGGTCCGCGGAGGCCGCGTTCCATCTGACCCGGAAGCTCTCTCCGTATGAACGCGGGGCCGCCCTTGATTCCGTTTCGCACTCCCTGGCCGAAAAGAAGGACGAGTTTGCGCGTCTCATAACGGCGGAGACGGGGAAGCCCATCTCCTTCTCCCGTGCCGAGGCCGAGCGGGCCGTGTTTACGATCGCAACATCGGCGGAGGAGGCAAGAAGGATCGAGGGGCACGTGCTCCCGCTTGACGTCGTGCCCGGGCCGGGAAACCGCAGCGCGATCGTCCGCCGGTTTCCGCTCGGTGTCATCGGGGCAATAACCCCGTTCAACTATCCGCTGAACCTCGTTGCACACAAATTGGGGCCGGCCATTGCCTCTGGTAACACTGTAGTTCTGAAACCCTCATCCAACGCACCTCAGACGGCCCTCAGGTTCGCTGAGCTTTTTGTGCAGTCGGGTCTGCCGGCAGGCTCAATCAATGTCGTACCCTGCATGGGAAGTGAGATAGAGCAACTCATTACAGACAAAAGGGTTAAGCTGATCAGCTTTACTGGAAGTCCGGTGGTTGGATGGGACATCAAGGCGCGCGCGCCAAAGAAGAAAGTCCTCCTCGAACTTGGAGGAAATGCGGGGGTCGTAGTTTGCGCGGACGCCAATCTGGACCATGCGCTGAAGAGCATTGTGCAGGGAGCATTTGGCAATGCAGGTCAATCATGCATATCGGTACAACGGGTTTACGTCCATGAGTCCATCGCTGAAGACTTCACGAACCAGCTTGTGAATCGTGCAAAATCGCTCGACATCGGTGACCCCACCAATCCGAGCACGATCGTGGGCCCGATGATCGACGAGCAGGCCGCCCGCAAGGTCGAATCCTGGATCCGGGAAGCAACGGAGGGGGGAGCACGCGTGCTCTGCGGGGGGGGGAGAACAGGAGCACTCCTGGAGCCGACTGTGCTCGTGGACGTGGCCCCGGAGATGAAAGTGAGCTGCCAGGAGGCATTTGCGCCTGTCCTTACCGTAGACCGGTTCTCTGAGTTCAGCGACGCGGTGGAGCGCGTCAACAGCTCCTCATACGGACTTCAGGCCGGGATATTTACGAACAGCGCCTCGGACATCTTCTATGCGTACAACGAACTCGAGGTGGGAGGAGTAGTCATCAATGATGCTTCATCCTTCAGGGTGGATCATATGCCTTATGGCGGCGTGAAGGAATCGGGTATCGGGAGGGAAGGCGTCCGGTATGCGATTGAAGAGATGACAGAAATGAAACTACTCGCGCTGAATTTTCTCTGAGGGAAAGCGAGGCACCTCCGTGCGCGGCCGGCGCTTGTGCCGTATGCATTGAAACGTGACATGAGGCGCCGGACTTCCGCCATCCGGTTCCAATGCACAAGATGTTCATAAGTCGCTCCCGCCTCCTCTTGATTTTTCCGTGTGGCTTCTCTAGAATGACGCTTAACGTCTGAGCCCCAATGCCACAATTCGTCCATCTGCACAACCACTCGCACTACAGCCTCCTTGATGCGGCTTGCCGCATTGAGGACCTGGTTCAAGCCGCAGTCGAAGACGGCATGCCGGCCGTCGCACTGACGGACCACGGAGTTCTGTTTGGGGCCGTCGAGTTCTACAAAAAGGCGACGAAGGCCGGAATCAAGCCGATCATCGGTGTGGAAGCTTACATAGTAACAAAAGGGAGCCGCTTCGAGAAGTCCCGCCAGGAAACGGAATCGGGGGGCAAGCGCGCAAGCTACCATCACATCGTGCTCCTCGCCAAGGACCTGGCGGGCTACAGGAATCTCCTCAAGCTCTCAACGAGCGCCCACCTGGAGGGATTCTATTACAAACCTCGGATTGACACCGTTCTCCTCCGGGAGCACAGCGAGGGGATCATCGCGCTTTCGGCCTGCGCCGGGGGCGTGGTATCCGCACATCTTGCTTCCGGGAGGGATGAGGAGGCGTACGAGGCGGCCGGTATCTACAAGGAGATATTCGGACAAGACTTCTACATCGAGATCCAGAACCATGGAATCGACCGGGAAAGGACTGTCCGGGAGAAGGCGCCGCGGCTTGCCAGGGACCTCGGCCTCAAGCTCATCTGTACGAACGACGTACACTATATCAAGCACGAGCACGCACTCGCGCATAATATCATGCTGCTGATCCCCGACGCAAGCAGCACGAGCACCCCCGATTATACGCAGCTCCGTTACCAGACCGATCAGGCCTACTTCAGGACGACTGCCGAGATGTATGAGCTCTTCAAGGATTATCCTGAAGCACTTGAATCAACACTTGAAGTGGCTGAGAAATGCAATCTCAAGCTCGAACTCGGCAGGAATTACATGCCGCAGTTCCCTATCCCTGAAAGTGCCGGGGCAGCGACTCTCGACGAACATTTTGAGGCACTTACGCGCGAAGGATTTGCCCGGAGATATCCGGGAGCAGACAGGCCCCTCATTGAGAGACTGGAGCATGAAATTGCGGTCATTCAACGGATGGGGTATGCGGGGTATTTCCTTATTGTCCAGGATTTCATCCGGGCAGCACGCGAAATGGGTGTGTATGTCGGACCGGGCCGGGGGAGCGCGGCCGGGAGCGTGGCTTCCTATTCACTCGGCATCACGAATGTCGACCCGATCAAGTACGACCTCCTGTTCGAGAGGTTCCTGAACCCCGACAGGATCAGCATGCCGGACATCGACGTGGACTTTTCCGACAGCAAGCGTGAGATGGTGATCAGGTATGTACGGGAGAAATACGGCCAGGATTCCGTCTCGCAGATCATCACATTCGGAACGCTCTCCTCACGTGCCGTCCTCAAGGATGTGGGGCGCGTGCTCGGCATCCCTCTCGGCACGATCGAATCGATCACGAAGCAGATTCCGGTGGAACAGGGGAAAGTCCGCCCCCTGGCCGAGGCGCTCGAGACTGTCCCGGAGCTCAAATGGGTCGCCGAAAGCACCGATCCAAAGTTCCGCACGCTGATCGAAGCCTCCCTGGTCCTGGAAGGAATGAACCGCAACGCCGGGATGCATGCCGCCGGGGTGGTGATCGCCCCGGGGAATATCAGCGACTTTGTCCCGCTGTACAGAACGCCCCAGACCGAGGTCATGACGCAATACAACATGAAGGACCTCGAGACCGCCGGCCTGCTGAAGATGGATTTCCTCGGGCTCCGCACCCTCTCCGTTTTCGAGAGCTGTCTGCGGATGATCCGCGAGAACCACGGCGCGTCCGTCGACCTCGACGCCATCCCCGAAGACGACGCAAAGACATTTGAGCTGTTTGCCCACGGCGACACCGTCGCCGTGTTCCAGTTTGAGAGCTCCGGCATGGCGGACTGGCTCAGGAAGCTGAAGCCCTCCTCGATTTCCGACCTTGTTGCCATGAACGCGCTCTACCGCCCCGGGCCGATGGAGATGATCGGCGATTTCATCGCCCGCAAGCACGGGACGCAGAAGATAACGTACATCCATCCGAAGCTCGAGCCGATCCTGATGGAGACGTACGGGATCATCGTGTACCAGGAGCAGGTCATGAAGATCGCGAGCGAAATTGCCGGGTTCACGCTCGCAAAGGCCGACCTGATGCGCCGCGCAATGGGGAAAAAGGACAAAGTCCTCATGGCGACGATGAAAAAGGAGTTCATCGACGGGGCGGCCTCGCTCGGGACGGTGAAGGCGCTTGCGGGGGAGATTTTCGACCTGATCGAGAAATTCGCGTCATACGGATTCAATAAGTCGCACAGCGTTGCGTATTCCGTCATCGCCTACCAGACGGCATATCTCAAAGCACACTATCCGGCGGAATTTATGGCGGCGACCCTCTCCTCGGAAATCGGGAGCACGGAGAAGATCGTCAAGCTCATCGACGACTGCAGGAAGATGGGGATCGAGGTTCTCCCTCCCGACGTCAATGAAAGCGGCCTGGATTTCAAGGTCGTGGACGGCAGGATCCGTTTCGGGCTGTGTGCCATCAAGAATGTGGGGGAGAGCGCGATCGACACGGTCATCAAGGCGAGGGAAGCGAAGGGGGCATTCGAAAACGTCTTCGACTTCTGCCGCGGTGTGGATCTCCGGCTCGTCAACAAAAAATGCCTGGAAAGCCTCGTGCAGGCGGGGGCCTTCGACTCCATGGGATTCCACCGCGCCCGGTACATGGAGAACCTCGAGCGGGCAGCGGCGTTCGGGCAGGCCTGCCAGGCAAGGGAACTCGACGGCCAGTCGAGTCTGTTTGACAACGGAGGAGGCGCCGGCGGAGCGCAGGTGCAGTTCCCGTCGATGACAGCTGCTCCGCCCTGGTCGGAATCGGAGAAACTTGCGCGTGAAAAATCGGTGCTTGGGTTCTATGTATCCGGTCACCCGCTGCTCAGGTACGAACAGGAGATTAAGGAGCTCGCAACCGTGAGGCTGGGGGACATCTCGGGCTTCCGGAACAACAGCACGGTGCGGGCATGCGGGATCGTCACGACCGTCAAGAAGAAAATCGATAAGCGGAACAACACAATGGCGTTCATCGGCCTCGAGGACTTCACAGGGAAAGGCGAATGCATCGTCTTCTCGGACCCGTACGCGAAATATCAGTCGTTGCTCCAGCCCGATGCAATGGTCATGGTCATCGGCAAGGGTGAAGCCAACGGCGACCTGCTGAAGATCATCGTCAACGAAGTTCATCCCATGGACACCGTCCGCGTGAAATTCACGAAGGGGATCATCCTCTCTATCGACCTGAACGACATCAAGGAGGACACTATCGTCCGGCTCCGGCAGGTGATGGAGGAACACAAGGGGAGTTGTCCGTGCTATTTCAGCGTGAGAAACGCCCATTCAACCACGATGTTTCAGACCCGGCGGTTCAGCGTGGACGCTTCGGGAAAATTCATCGAGGAAGTCCGAGAGATGCTCGGGCCCCACAGTATCAGGTTTAGCAGCCAGTAGGGCAGAACCGTTTCCCTCAACTAGGTGCCGGCGGCCGGACCGCCCGGGCACAAGGAAGGAGCCGTCATGAAGCCGATTGAAATCACCGATGCGAATTTTCAGAAGGAGGTGCTCGAGTCCTCCATCCCGGTCCTCATCGATTTCTGGGCCGTCTGGTGCGGACCCTGCAAGATGATCGCGCCGGTCGTGGAGGAAATAGCACGCGAGTACGACGGGAAACTCAAGGTCGGAAAAGTGGACGTCGACAACAATCCGGAGGTACCCCTGAAATTCGGCATCCGGAGTATTCCGACGCTTATGATATTCAAGGGAGGGAAAGTTGTGGAGCAGATCATCGGTGCGGTCCCGAAGCGCAATCTCCTCGACAAAGTCACCCCTCACCTCACGGCCGGATGAGCATTTCTCTGCGGACTCCGCAAGGCCCGGACGACCCCTTTCGTCAGGGCCTTTTTTTTCGTACCCCCCTTGCCGGAAGGGTCCGGCGGGAGGGAGCCGGCGTCCGCACAGATCCGCGGGGACGGGTCGGGGGATGAGGGAGCGCCGGACCGCCGGCCGCCTCGGCCTTGGCAATGAATACCTGCCCGTGCGAGATCTGAATGTACTTGAACTTCGACGCCCGGGCAGGGGGGGTCCCCCATGCCGGGTGCGTGATGTCCTCCATCCCGGCTTCGTCTACCAGTTGCTTGACAAAACCCACGAGTCCGTGCGTATGGCTCCGGAATTTCATCCTGACGAGCCTGTTCATTACAGCATGGATAACTCTCTTTAGTGCCGGCCGCCGTACGACTGAAGGCCGGGTGATGAGCGCTTCCACGGACGGTCGCAGCCGGGAACGGAACGACGCGACCCGGCGGGGGGGGACATATGCTTTCCCGTCCGGAGTCCCGCGCATGTACCCCGCCCCCCAGTCCTCGATGACATAAAGCCCTCCCGGTTTCAGGTGAGCATCAAACAGGTGCCAGAAACTCAACGCTGTGAACTCTCCGATGTGGGAACAATCGTCGATAATGATGTCAAAGCCGTGCGGTGCCGTCTCCCTTCGGACGCGGTCGAGCAGTGCGGTATCCTGCTGCAGCCCCTGGTAGACATGAATTCGTCCCGTCGGATCGTCAAGACGGACCGCCGCTACGTCGATCCCCGCAATCGTCCCCTTTCGGAAATAATCGCGCCAGAGCTCAAGAGACCCCCCCTGGCTGATCCCGAGTTCGAGGAGGTGGACCGCTTTCCCGGCCAGCGGACCGAACAGCCGCTCGTAGTTGCGGAAGTAGACGTCGAAGGACGGCTTGTCCGTTTTGTAGAGTCTCGCGTCTATGGTTCTTCCCATGATATGCGCGTATTGATGAGCAAAGGAAGACGTCAGGAAACCTGCGGTCCTCCCTGAGAGAGAGCATCGACGGAAGCGGAGTCCAGCTTCCGCCATGAGGCGATCTGGTCAACTATCATGCCGCGAACCCTGTCCCTCAAATCAGAGGCACGATCGGATGAAAGCCCCTGCGTCTCCACCGGCGGGAGGACGCGCAGGAGTATCTCCTGTGGCGGACCGAATTTCCAGCTTCGCTTCGGGAGACAGTCCCTGGTCCCCTCGATCGCGACCGGGAGCACCGGAACACCAGCCTTGATGGCCAGATGGAAGGCCCCCTCATTGAAACGCCAGACCCGCCCGTCCGGCGAACGGGTCCCTTCGGGGAAGAACATCACCGAGCATTTCAGGCGAAGGCACCGCTTGGCGGCCAGCAGCATGCGCGCCCCGCTCCGCCTGTCGGAACGGTCAACGGGGATGTCTCCGGCAAGCCTCATCATCCACCCGACGAAGGGGAGCCTGAAGAGTTCGGCCTTTCCGATCCACTTCATTTCCCAGGGGAGGTGAGAGATGATCGGTATATCCGCCAGCGACTGATGGTTGCTGACCACGACATACGGCCGGCGGGGGTTCTCGATCTTTTCCCCGTCACAGTGAACGCGCCACGAAGGGTTGACTCTGGTCATGGCCACCCCCAGCCGTCTGAACCACCGGCCGGTTGTGTACCGGACAGGGTCCGCATCGAGCAGTCGAATGAGAGCAAGAAGCGGGAGCCAGGCCAGGATCAGTCCGGCCACGGCGCCCCAGGTCCAGAGCGATCGGAGCGTTGAGATCATCACGGGGCCAATGTATCACATACCGCGGGTTATTGCCGGCGCAGGGACTTTGCCCCCGGGGCACGCCACGTTCGCCGGACGATCGTTCGCGGACATCGCGCCGGGACTGTTACCGTCGGGGACCCGCGTTGCGTATTTCGGGCGGACACCCGGATTCGAACTTCTTGAAGTTCTCGATAAACCTGGAGGCGAGTTCCCGGTAGCGTTGCATGTACGCTGCTCTGTCCGGCCATGAGTCTCCGGGGTTCAATACGTGCGCCGGGACGTCTTCGCATGACTGGGGGACGGCGAACCCGAACACCGGGTCGGTGGTGAACTTCACGTCAAGAAGCCTCGCGCCGAGCGCGGCATTGAGAAGCGCCCTGGTGTACCGTATGCTGATGCGCTTTCCGATGCCGTACGGGCCGCCGATCCATCCCGTGTTGACAAGCCAGCAATGGACATCGTACTTCAGTATCTTACGCTTCAGCAGGTCCGCGTAGAATGACGGGTGGTGGACCATGAAAGGCGCACCGAAGCAGGTGCTGAATGTCATTTCCGGCTCTTTTCCCAATCCGACTTCCGTCCCCGCGATCTTCGAGGTATATCCCGAAATGAACTGGTACAGCGCCTGGTCCGGAGTAAGTTTGGCGATTGGAGGCATGACCCCCGAGGCGTCGCAGGTGAGCAGTATGATGTTCTTAGGGTGGCCTCCCAGTTTCTCCGGAACCGCGTTGGCGATGAATTCGAGCGGGTAGGACGCGCGCGTGTTTTCCGTGATGGACTCGTCATCCAGGTCGATCATCCGGGTGATCGGGTCAAACACCACATTCTCGAGTATTGTGCCGAACTTCCTGGTGCAGGCGTAAATCTCGGGTTCAGCGGCGGCCGAAAGCTGTATCACCTTTGCATAGCAGCCCCCCTCGAAATTGAACACTCCTTCGTCGCTCCATCCATGCTCGTCGTCGCCGATCAGGCGCCGTTCCGGGTCCGCGGAAAGGGTCGTCTTGCCGGTCCCCGACAACCCGAAGAATATCGCCGCTTCCCCGCCGCTCCCGATGTTGGCCGAGCAGTGCATGGGCATCACACCGTCGAGCGGGAGGAGGTAGTTCAGAATCGTGAAGACCGATTTCTTGATCTCCCCCGCGTATGCGGTGTTCCCGATGATGCACATCCTGGCCGCAAAGTTCAGGACGATGAAGGTGTTCGTGGTGGTCCCGTCGATCTGGGGGATCCCTTTGAACGAGGGGACGCACAGGATCGTGAAGTCGGGGATGTGACGGCGGTACTCCTCGCGGGTCTCCGGCAGAATGAACATGTTCCTGGCGAAATGACTGTGCCAGGCCAGCTCCGTGACGATGCGGATCGGCATCCGGTAGGCCGGATCGGCGCCGGCGTAGCAGTCCTG